>JBFHJY010000006.1:0-17931 GCA_041595655.1 Azoarcus sp. | reverse complement strand
TTTGCCACAACCGGAATGACCGATCAGCGAGATGTACTGACCGCTGTCGATGCTCAGGTTGAGGTCCTTGAGCACCGGGTTGGTCACCCCGTTACGGGTGAAGCTCATATCCACATGGGAAATGTCGAGAAACGAGTTTTTCATGATTGCGCTCCTTAGCCTGCCGAAGTGCCGCGGGTGATGCGATTGCCGACCCAGGCGACCATGCGGTCTAGGAAGAAGCCGACAATGCCGACGCAGACGAGGGCGAGGATGATGTCGCTGATCAGCGACGAGTTCCACGCATCCCAGATGAAGAAACCGATGCCGACGCCGCCGATGAGCATCTCAGCCGCGACGATGGCCAGCCACGACAGCCCGACGCCGATGCGCAGCCCCGAGAAGATGTAGGGCGCGGCGGCCGGCAGCATGATCTTCCAGAAGTACTCCGCGCCGTTGAGGCGGATCACGCGGGCGACGTTGCGGTAATCCTCGGGGATGTTGCGGATGCCGACCGAGGTATTGATGATGATCGGCCAGATGGCGGTGATGAAGATCACGAAGATCGCCGAGGGATTGCCGTCCTGGAAACCGGCCAGCGAGATCGGCAGCCAGGCCAGCGGCGGCACCGTGCGCAGCACCTGGAACAGCGGATCGAGCCCGCGCAGCGCCCACGTCGATTGTCCCACCAGCACGCCCAGGCTCACGCCCGCGATCACCGCCAGCGTGTAGCCATAGGCCACGCGCTGCAGGCTGGCGAGAATCTGCCAGGCCATGCCGACATCGTTGCCGCCGTTGTCGTAGAAGGGATCGACGATCAGCTCCCAGGTGTCGCGCAGCGCCTGCGAGGGGCTGGGCAGCGCGGCACCGGGGCGCGAGCACAGCACCTCCCACAACACCAGCAGCACGCTGAGGATGATCAGCGGCGGCAGCACGCTGGACATGAAGCCCTGGCCGCAACGTCGGGCGAATCCGCGCCAGGCCGCTGCATCGGTGGCCGCGGCGAAGCGGCCGCGGGCGAGTGTCGGAGTCTGTTCCATGGTGTTCTCCCGGAAAACGCGGCGCCGCTCAGGCCGCGCGGATGGTCTTGATGGCGAGGCTGTCGAGATAGGCCCTGGGGTTGGCCGGGTCGAACACCTTGCCGTCGAAGAAGGTCTCCTTGCCGCGCGAGGTGGACGTCGGGATGTCACTCGCCGCCACGCCCAGCTCCTCGGCTGCCGCGCGCCACAGGTCTTCGCGGTTGACCCTGGCAATCAGCGACTTGGTGTCGAGGTTGGCGGGCAGGTAACCCCAGCGGATGTTCTCGGTCAGGAACCACAGGTCGTGGCTCTGGAAGGGGTAGGAAGCGTGATCCTTCCAGTAGCGCATCTGGTCGGGGTGGTTCTCCACCACACGGCCGGTGCCGTAGTCGAAGTTGCCCTGCATGCGATCGACGATGTCGCCCACCGGCGCGTTGATCCAGCGGCGGCGCGAACAGATCTCCGCCACCTCGACGCGGTTCTTCGGGTCCTCGCAGAACATCTGCGCCTCCATCACCGCCTTGAGCAGCGCGCGGGTGGAGTTGGGGTTGGCATCGACATAGTCGGCGCGCATCCCGAAGGCCTTTTCCGGGTGGTTGTGCCACAGCTCGCCGGTGGTGTTGGCGGTGTAGCCGATACCCTGGTTGATGAGCTGATGGTTCCACGGTTCGCACACGCAGAAGGTGTCCATGCTGCCGACCTTCATGTTGGCGACCATCTGCGCCGGCGGCACGACGATGGTGGAAATGTCCTTGTTCGGGTCGATGCCGCCGGCCGACAGCCAGTAGCGGATCCACAGGTCATGCGTGCCCCCGGGAAAGGTCATCGCGGCATTGACCGGCTTGCCGGAGGCGAGCTTGGCGGCCAGCGCCTGCTTGAACGGGGCTGTGTCGAGACCGACCTTGAGATCCTTGTACTCGTTGCCCACCGAGATGCACTGACCGGCCAGGTTGAGACGCGCGAGGATGTACATCGGCGTCGGCACGTTGTTGGCGGTCATCGCGCCGGTGCTGATGAGATACGGCATGGGGGTCAGGATGTGGGCGCCGTCGATGCCGTTGCGCGCCGAGCCCAGCACCAGGTTGTCGCGCGTGGTGCCCCACGAGGACTGCTTGAGCACCTGCACGTCGGTCATGCCGTGCTTCTCGAAGAAGCCCTTCTCGTCGGCCACGAACAGCGGCGCGGCGTCGGTCAGCGCGATGAAGCCCAGCCGCGCCGAGCGCGTCTCCAGCGCGGCCGACGGCGACGCCAGAATGCCGCCCGACCACAGCCCGCCGAACATCGCCGCACCGCCCAGCGCCGCCGACTGGCGCATGAAGTCGCGTCGCGCGGGTTGCTCCGCCGCGCCCTGTTGCGTAACCCGATCCGCTTTCCTGTTCATCTTCCACTCCCTGGTTTGATTGCCCGCAAACAAAACGGCGTCGCATTCCGCTCGTGCCGTGAAACCGCACGTAGGAATGGACGCCGTTGTCCGTCAAATCTGGCGCAGGGTCTTCGTTGATCCTGCAACCGTCTCAAAGCATCAGGCGTGCCAGCCTGTCAGAAACCCCTGAAATACCGGGAATGCCGCCTTGTCGTGAGCGTACGTTGGGCGATCTGGTCGCCGCCGGCGCACTGCCGCAGTGCAACATCCGCGCAGGCCGCACAGTACGGGAGCGCCCACTACTCACAGCGCAGCGCCTCCATGCAGGCCGCCTCGCCCTCGCAAGGCGGGCAGGTCGCGTTGCTCCCAGATGAGGCCTGTACGCGCTCGCCGCCCCAGCCTGCGGCGAGCAGCAGGACCAGCACGATGGGGACAATGAATGCCACAACCGCAGGCACGCGGTGTTCGGGGGAAAGTTGCTGCATGATGCGCTCCGTCGCTTCGACGCAGCCATCCACGCATCATGCGTGCCAGATTGGCAAGTAACTGTTTTATCGAATGAACGTCGTGGGACAGGATGCCGAAGCCGCGGCGTCAGGCACCCCGGTGGTGCTCCCTGCGAACACCACGCACAAGAGCGTGCGTCTCAGCGGCGAGGAGGGAGATGCTCGCGCTGCAGCAGATCGACAAAGCCGAGCACGGCCTCGGCCACCTCGACCATGCGCCGGCCCTGATCCATGGCGCGCTGGCGCAGCAGGCGGTAGGCCTGATCCTCGCTCAGGCCACGATGCTCCATCAACATGCCCTTGGCCCGTTCGATGGTCTTGCGCTCGGCCAGCGCGGCGCGCGCGCGCGCCAGTTCGTCGCCCATTTCCTGCAGGCGGCGCGACTGCACGTGGAGCAGGTCGAACACCGAGCGCGAGATACCGGTGTACGGCGCCCCGACCACCTCGCCCCCCGACGCGTCCGCGTCGAGCCCGACCGGTGCGGGGCTTGCCGATTCGCGCACGAAGGCGTCGAACACGGCGGCGTGGTCCTGCAGCGCCAGATGTGCCTCGGCGGTCTTGCGTTCGGCCAGGTGCAGCAGTTCCACCGCCAGCCGGTCCTCGATCAGCTTCATGCAATCGATGCGGCGGGTGGTCAGCTCGAACCACGCCTCGCTGCCATCGGTCACCTGCGCGGAAGACACCGCGATGCGGCGCAAGCGCTCCAACGCGGCCAGATCGGCCGCCGGCAGCGCCTGATGCCAGATCGCCACGGTTGCCGGCGCGGCGAACTCGCAGAAGAGGTCGAAGCAGCGCTGCTGGGCCTCGATCAGGTGCGCCAGACGGTGCTGACGCGCGCTGTCGAACTGGGCCAGCGCAAAACCGGCCGCACCGGTGGCGCGCTCCTGCCCGGCCAGCTCCTTGCCCTGCATGAAGTTGAACAAGGCCACCAGCGCGCGCGATACGTCGGGGTCGCCGGCGCTGTCGGCGGCTTCGAACACCACCGTCAGCAGGCCGCCGATCAGGCGAGTGTAGGACTCGGTGATGTCTTCCGGCGAGAGCTCGAGGGCGCGAACCCGGTCACGCAGCGGCTGCAGCGCATCGAGACTGTGCACCACGGCGGCAATGCGGCTGAACAGTCGCGCGCCGCCGAGCAGCGGACCGGAGTCGGCGTCAAGCCGGTCGAAACCCTCGCGTACCGCCGCCTCCACCGCACAGCTGTCCGCAATGCGCACTTCGAGCTGGTCAGCAAAGCGTGCGCCGCTGGACGCGGCGACCACGCTGGACACGCCGCGCTCGCGCTGCAGCATGTGGATGAGCTGGCCGATGCCGCTGACCAGCTCGCAGGTCAGCGCGAGCTGTTCGAGACCGTGGATTTCGCAGCGACGGGCGGCGAGCAGGAATTTGAGTGCGGCAGGCATGCCGGGTGACCTCCGGGGCGCACCGGCGGCGCCGGGTACGCCCGATCATGAATCGGGAATACCCGGGATCAGCAATATGCGTGCCGGGTCAGCCGCCGCGCTGGCGTACCGCCTCGAACAGGCATACGCCGCTGGCCACGGAGACGTTGAGGCTCTCGACGCTGCCCAGCATCGGGATGCGCACCAACTGGTCGCAGGTCTCGCGCGTGAGACGGCGCAGGCCTTCGCCTTCCGAGCCCAGCACCAGCGCCAGCGGGCCCTTGAGATCGGCCGCGAACAGCGATGTCTCCGCCTCTCCGGCCGTGCCGACGACCTGCACCCCGGCCTCCTGCATCTCGCGCAGGGCGCGCGCGAGATTGGTGACGGTGACGTAGGGCACGCTGTCGGCCGCGCCGCTGGCGACCTTGATGGCGGTGGCGTTGAGTCCCACCGCGCGGTCCTTGGGGGCGATGACGGCATGCGCACCGGCGGCGTCCGCCACGCGCAGACATGCACCGAGATTGTGCGGATCCTGCACGCCGTCGAGCACCAGCAGCAGCGCGTCACCCTCGATGGTGTCGAGCACATCGGCGAGCTTGATCTCGCGCGTACGGGCGTCAACCCGTGCAACGACCCCCTGGTGGCGGCGCGTGCCGACCATGCGTTCGAGACGCTCGTTGTCGGCGGCGATGATGCGAACGCCCTCGGCTTCGGCGATCTTGTGCACTTCGCGCGCGCGCATGTCACTGCGGCTGTCGGCCAGATACAGTTCGAAGATGCCACCGGCGTCGCGCCGCAGCTTGCCGAGCACGGCATGGAAACCGTAGATCAGGCGGCTTTCGCGTTGACGGGACTCAACCACGGCGTGCCCCCTTCTTGCTGTTGCCACGTTTTCTGCCGGCCGACTTCGGCTTGTCTGCGTCCGGTTTCTTGTCCGTAGCGCGACCTTGCGTCTGCGCCTCTGCCTTGGCGCGTGAAGCCGCGCTGCCCGAACGGCCACGCCCCTTTCGCGGCGTCGGCGCAGCATCACCCTGCGGCGCGGCGTTGTCGCGATCGCGCGCGGTCTTGCCACGACGCTCGGTGGGCGCGGCTTCCTCGCTGTCGATCAGGCGGAAATCGATCTTGCTGGTCTCCAGGTCGACGCGCACGACCTGCACACGCACCCGGTCGGACAAGCGGTAGCGGCGGTTGGTACGCTCGCCGGCCAGCTCGTGGCGCGTCTCATCGTAGTGGAAGTAGTCCGAGCCGAGGTCGGAGATGTGGATAAGGCCCTCGATGAAGATGTCGTCGAGCGCGACGAACAGGCCGAACGGCACCACCGAAGACACGCTGCCGGAGAACTCCTCCCCCACGCGGTCCTGCATGAACCAGCACTTGAGCCACGCCACGACGTCGCGCGTGGCCTCATCGGCACGGCGCTCGGTAGCCGAGCAGTGCAGACCGATCTGCTCCCAGTCGCCCGGCGTGTAGTGCCTGCCCGTGAGCGCCGCCTTGATGGCACGATGCACCAGCAGGTCGGGGTAACGACGGATGGGCGAGGTGAAGTGGGTGTAAGCCTCGTAGGCAAGGCCGAAATGACCGACGTTGTCCGGGCTGTATACCGCCTGGCGCAGTGAGCGCAGCATCACGGTCTGCAGCAGCGCAGCGTCGGGGCGGGTCTTCACCGCTTCCAGCAGTTTGGCGTAGTCCTTGGCGCGCGGGTCTTCTCCACCTCCCAGGCCCAGGCCGAACTCGCGCAGGAAACCGTGCAGCTTCTCCAGCTTCTCGGGCGTGGGGCCCTCATGCACACGGTACAGCGCGGGCTGCTGACGCGATTGCAGGAAGTCCGAAGCGCAGACGTTGGCCGCCAGCATGCACTCCTCGATCAGGCGGTGGGCATCGTTGCGCACTTCCGGAACGATGCGTTCGATCTTGCCGTTGTCGTCGAAGATCATGCGCGTCTCGGTGGTCTCGAAGTCGATCGCACCACGCTGCGCACGCGCCGTCAGCAGCACCCGGAACAGCTTGTCGAGGTTCTCCAGATGCGGCACCAGGGCCTTGAGCTCGGCGCGTGTATCCGGATCCTTGTCGTACAACGCCGCAGCAACCTGGTTGTAGGTCAGACGAGCGTGCGAGTACATCACCCCTTCATAGAAGCGGTACTCCCGCACCTCGCCGGCGGCGGTCACGGTCATGTCGCACACCATGCACAGGCGATCCTCGTGCGGCACCAGCGAGCACAGGCCGTTGGACAGCTTCTCCGGCAGCATCGGGATGACGCGGCGCGGGAAATACACCGAGTTGCCGCGCTCCTGCGAATCGACGTCGAGCGGGCTGCCCGGCTCCACGTAATGCGATACGTCGGCGATCGCCACGATCAGGCGATAACCACGGCCGGCGCGCTCGCAATACACGGCGTCGTCAAAGTCCTTGGCGGTCTCGCCGTCGATGGTCACCAACGGCAGCTCGGTGATGTCGACACGGCCGACGCGGTCCTTGCGGCGCACGGCCTCCGGCAGCTTGCGCGCCTGCGCACGCGCCTCGGGCGAGAACTCGAAGGGCATCTGGTGCTTGCGCAGCGCGATCTCGATCTCCATGCCCGGGTCGGCGTAGTTGCCGATCACCTCGACCACGCGACCGATCGGCTGCGACACCTTGGTGGGCTGTTCGATCAGTTCGACGGTCACCACCTGGCCGGCCTTCGGACGCTTGCCACCCGGCGCGATCAGGATGTCCTGCGCAATGCGTCGGTCTTCCGGCACCACCAGCAACACGCCGTGCTCGTCGAGTACGCGGCCGACCACCATGGCGTTGCCGCGTTCGAGGACTTCGACGATCTTGCCTTCGGGACGGCCGCGCCGGTCGGTGCCGATGATGCGCGCGATGACACGGTCGCCGTGCAGCACTTCGCGCATCTCTTTCGGACCGAGGAACAGATCGGGCTGTTTGTCATCACGCACGACGAAGCCGAAGCCGTCGGCATGGCCCTGCACGCGACCACGGATCAGGTCGGCCTTGTCGGGCAGGATGAAGGTGCCGCGCCGGTTGCGCAGCACCTGGCCGTCGCGCTCCATGGCGCGGATACGGCGCTCGAACAGCTCGACCTCGTGCTCGGCCACATCCAGCGCCGCGCACAACTCGTCGAAGCTCATCGGTACGCCGCGCTCGGCGAGGATCTGTTCGACGTACTCGCGGCTCGGCAGCGGCTGCTCATAGTCCGCGCTCTCACGCGCGAAGAACGGGTCGGCCCTGCGAATGGCCGACAGGCCTTTTTCAGGACTTTTTGCAGATTTCGGTTTTCTTGTCATTGACAGTTTCTTCTGAGTGCTTATAATGCGCGGCTCTTGCCCAGATGGCGGAATTGGTAGACGCGCTGGTTTCAGGTACCAGTGTCGCAAGACGTGGAGGTTCGAGTCCTCTTCTGGGCACCAGTTCTGATGAAAGCCGACCGAAAGGTCGGCTTTTCATTTTGGTGCGACGCTTGCAGCAAATGGCAGGTATTCAAGTGAGTGTGAAGTGAAAAAGCCGGTCGCAAGACCGGCTTTCGCTTTTCTGCGTTACGCGCCGAACGGATGGCGACGCAGGATGGTCTCGTCGCGCTCCGGTCCGGTCGAGATCACGTCGATCGGAATCTCGCAGATTTCCTCGATGCGATGCAGGTAGGCACGCGCCTCGAAGGGCAGCGCTTCCCAGGTCTTGGCACCGAAGGTCGAACCGCTCCAGCCCGGCATGGTCTCGAAGACCGGCTCGCACCGACGCACTTCCTCCGCGCCCATCGGCAGCAGGTCGATGCGCTTGCCGTCGAGCATGTAGCCGGTGCAGATCTGCAGCTCCTCGATGCCGTCGAGCACGTCGAGTTTGGTGATGCACAGGCCGGTCACGCCGTTGATGATGATGGAACGCTTCAGCGCGGCCATGTCGAGCCAGCCGCAGCGGCGCTTGCGGCCGGTGACGGTGCCGAACTCGCGGCCCTTGGTGGACATCTGCTCGCCCGGCGTACCCGCCGTTTCGATGTCGAGCTCGGTCGGGAACGGCCCCGCGCCCACACGCGTGCAGTAGGCCTTGGTGATACCCAGCACATAGTGCAGCCGGCCCGGACCGACGCCGGCACCCGCCGAGGCCTGACCGGCCACGCAGTTGCTGGAGGTCACGAAGGGATAGGTGCCGTGGTCGATGTCCAGCAGTACGCCCTGCGCGCCCTCGAACAGCAGGTTGCCGCCATTCTTGTTGACCGCATACAGCTCGGCCGAAACGTCCGCCACCATCGGGCGGATCTCGTCGGCATCCGCCATGGCCTGCTCGAACACGGGCTCGAATTCCACCGCCGGCTGGCCCAGCTGGCCGACCAGGAAATGGTTGTGGTATTCGATGTTCTCGCGCAGCTTGACGGCAAAGCGCTCACGATCGAACAGGTCATACACGCGCAAGGCACGCCGTGCGACCTTGTCCTCGTAGGCCGGGCCGATGCCCTTGCCGGTGGTGCCGATCTTGTCGGCAGTCGCACGAGCGGCCTCGCGCGCCTGATCGAGCGCAACGTGATACTGCAGGATCAGCGGGCAGCCCGGGCTGATGCGCAGGCGGTCGCGCACGGCAATGCCGCCGGCTTCGAGCTTGCGGATCTCGGACAGCAGATGATGTGCATCGAGCACCACGCCGTTGCCGATGTAGCAGGCCTTGCCTTCACGCACGATGCCCGAGGGTACGAGGTTGAGCTTGTACTCCTGATCACCGATGACGAGCGTGTGGCCGGCGTTGTGGCCGCCCTGGAAGCGCACCACCCCTTCTGCGTGATCGGTCAGCCAGTCGACGATCTTGCCCTTGCCCTCGTCGCCCCATTGGGTACCGACGACGACTACGTTCTTTGCCATGTTCTTACCTTTCTCCCTGCAGGGCGGTAACGGTCCAGCCGTCCGCACCCCTGACCAGCTGCCGGTCGCAGCCGGCCGCTTTCCAAGTGCCCGAGTGGCCGGGCAGTTCATTCATGACGATCTCGCCGGCCAGACGCAGCGCAGCGACCGTTTCGAGCAGCGCGGCATCGCCATCGAGCGGCGCGAGAATGGCACCCGCCATCACTTCGCCGCGCAGACCCCGCGCAAACTCGCGCAGATCGAGACTGAAGCCGGTCGCCGGCCGGCCGCGCCCGAAGGCCTCGCCGATCGCGTCGTAGCGTCCGCCCAGCGCCAGCGCAGCGGCTGAGCCGCCGGCATAGGCGGCGAAGACCACGCCGCTGTGATAGTGATAACCACGCAGATCCGCCAGGTCGAAGGACAGCGGCAGATCACCCAGCTGACTGGCGAGCCGTGCCAGTTCGGCCAGCGCCGCGCGCACCTCGGGCAGCGCCGGCAGCATCTCGGCAGCGCGTCCCAGCACCTCGCGCCCACCGTACAGCTGAGGCAGCGCCATCAACGCGGAACGTTGCGGCTCGGCCACATCGGCAAGCATCTCGGACAGGCCCGGCACATCCTTGGACTGCAACAGATCGAACAGCGCCTCTTCGCGCGCCGCATCGAAACCGGCACCGGCAGCCAGAGCGCGGAACAGACCGATGTGGCCGACATCGATGCGCGCGGCCGGAACACCGCCCAGTGCCATCACGTCAGCCAGCAGACGGATGATCTCGACATCGGCCTCGATGCCGGCGTGTCCGTAGAGCTCGGCGCCAAGCTGGATCGGCTCACGCGTGGCCGTAAGCGAGTGCGGCAGGGTATGCAGCACGCTCCCGCAATAGCACAGTCGCGTCACGCCTTCATGGTTGATGAGATGCGCATCAATGCGGGCCACCTGCGGCGTCATGTCGGCACGCACGCCCATGGTGCGGCCGGACAGCTGATCGACCAGCTTGAAGGTGCGCAGCCGCAGGTCCTGGCCGGCGCCGGTGGTCAGCGAATCGAGGTATTCGAGCAGCGGTGGCTGCACGAGCCGATAGCCGCGCAAGCGAAAGGCGTCGAGCATGCCGCGTCGCAGCCGCTCGATCGCAGCCGCCTCTTCGGGCAGCGCATCCTGGATGTAGTCGGGAAGTACCCAGCGCATCGTTGTCAGACCAGAATCAGAATCAGGACGCCGGCCAGCATTGCTGCCAGACCGACGAAGCGGATCTGCCCGTCAGCGAGACGGGCGATCTGCAAAAAAGCTTCGCGCCAGCGAGCCGGCGCGACGAAAGGCAGAAGACCTTCGAGGATCAGCATCAGCGCGAAGGCCATCAGCAGGGACGTGCCCATGGGTTCAGTTGGGTCTCACCCCGCCCGCATCCTTCAGGAACTTGAAGAAGTCCGAACTGGGATCGACGACCATCACGTCACCCTTGTTGGTGAAGGTGTTCCGATAGGCGTCGAGACTGCGATAGAAGGAGTAGAACTCGACATCCTTCTCGAACGCATTGGCGTAGATCTCGGTCGCGCGGGCATCGCCCTCACCCATGACGGTCTGTGCCTGACGGTAGGCCTCGGCGATGATGACCTCACGCTGACGGTCCGCATCGGCGCGGATCTGCTCGGCGGTGGCACCACCTTCGGAGCGCAACTCGTTGGCGACACGGGTACGCTCGGCTTCCATGCGGCGATAGACCGACTCGGACACTTCGGTCGGGAAATCCACACGCTTCAGACGGACGTCGAGAATCTGCACACCGATCAGGCGCGCATCGGTATCGGCACGCACCCGCATGTTTTCCATGATGCGGTCACGCTCGCCGGAGACCACTTCCGGCACCGTGCGACGGCCGAATTCCTCACGCAGGCCGGAGTTGACGGTCTGCATCAGACGGGTGCGCGCACGCGCCTCATCACCGGCCACCGATTCGTAGTACAGCCTCGGATCGACGATGCGCCACTTCACGAAGTGGTCGACCAGCACGTTCTGCTTCTCGGCCGTGATGAAGCGTTCCGGCTCGGGCGTATCGATGGTCAGGATGCGCTTGTCGAAGAAACGCACGTTCTGGATCAGCGGCATCTTGACGTGCAGGCCGGGCTCGTCGATGACGTCCTTGACCTCACCGAGCTGGAAGACCACGGCGTGCTGGCGCTGATCGACGACAAACAGCGTCATCGACATGAGGACGCCGACCAGGACGAGGGCGCCGACAAAGACTTGAATGCGATTGTTCATCAACGGCCTCCCAGATCACGGATGCGCATGGCATCGCGATCACGCGGGTCGAAGGGGATCGGCTGGCTCTGGCGCACCGTCGGCGCAGGCGAAGCCGGTTGGGCCTGCGGCTGCTGAGCGCGCTGGCTCTCGGACATGGCGACGTCACCGCCGGTCTGCCCAAGCAGCTTGTCCAGCGGCATCAACAACAGGTTGCCGCCGCTGTCGGCGTCGATCATCACCTTGCTGGTGCTGGACAACACCTGCTGCATGGCGTCGATGTACATGCGTTCGCGCGTCACGCGGGGAGCCTTGGCGTACTGTTCATAGACTTGGGAGAAGCGCGAAGCCTCACCTTCGGCGTTGGCAACCACCCGCTCGCGATAGGCGTTGGCCTCCTCGAGCAGTCGCGCAGCCGCACCGCGGGCACGCGGCACGACGTCGTTGCGGTAGGCCTCGCCCTCGTTACGCAGACGCTCTCGGTCCTGACGGGCCTTGACGACGTCCTCGAACGCGGCCTGAACCTGTTCGGGCGGCTGGGCGTTCTGCATCATCACGCGGCTGATCAGGATGCCCGCCTGATACCGGTCGATCACTTCCTGCATCAACTCGTGCGCAGTGGCACCGATCTCCTCACGTCCCTCGTAGAGAACGAAGTCCATGGTGCTCTTGCCGACGATCTCACGCATCGCGGTTTCCGCAGCCTGGATCACGGTGTCATCCGGGAAGCGGTTGTTGAACAGGTAGTCCTCGGGCGACTTGAGGATGTACTGGACGCTGAACTGGATGTTGATGATGTTCTCGTCCTCGGTGATCATCAACGCTTCACGCAGGACCTTGTTGCGATCCGAACCACGGTAGCCCACCTCGACGGTACGCACACCGGTCAGATCCACGATCTCGTGGGTCTCGATCGGATACGGCAGGCGCCAGCGCAGACCCGGCTCGGTGGTCTGCACGTGCTTGCCGAAGCGCAACACCACCCCGCGCTCAGCAGCGTCGACGGTGTAGAAACCACTCGCCAGCCACACCACCAGCAGCGCGCCGAAGCCACCGCCGATCTGGCGGAAGCCGAGATTGGGCATCTTCGGGCCACCGCCACCACTGCCGCCGGAACGGCCACCACCCTTGCCGCCGAGCATGCCCGACAGTTTCTGGTTGAAGTCGCGCCAGACGTCTTCAAGATCCGGAGGACCCTGATTGTCGCCGCGGCCACGGTCACCACCGCGCCGGTCGTCGTCATTCCCCTGGTTGTTACCCCAGCGAGGATCGTTCAGTGACATTGAGAGACCCGTATCAGGTTGAAAGGCGATCAGACCGCGACATCCGGCACTGCGTTCCGGAAATTTGCGGTACCGACGCGTTGAGCCGTTTCGGCCAGTGCGTCGCGCAGCAGGGGCAATCCCGCGCCACTCGCAGCACTCAAAAAAACGCCAGAGATGTTACCACACTCGTCCCGATTGACCGCCGCAGGGGCCCCGGTCAGATCGATCTTGTTGAACACCATGATCTGCGGCACGTCCCCCGCTCCGATCTCTTCCAGAACCTCGTTCACCGCATCGATCTGCGCCTCTCGCTCGAGGCTGGCGGAATCGACCACGTGCAGCAGCAGGTCGGCGCTGGCGGTTTCCTCAAGCGTGGCCTGGAAGGCCGCCACCAGCGCATGGGGCAGGTCGCGGATGAAGCCGACGGTGTCCGACAGCACGACGTCACCGACCGGGCCGACATAGAGCCGGCGCGAGGTGGTGTCGAGCGTGGCGAACAACTGGTCGGCGGCATAGCTGCCGGCCTTGGTCAGGGCGTTGAACAACGTGGACTTGCCGGCGTTGGTGTAACCGACCAGCGACACGGTCAGCACCTCGGCGCGGTCGCGGCCACGACGGCGGACCTTGCGCTGCTTCTCGATCTTCGACAGCCGCGCCTTGAGGGCCTTGACGCGCACACCGAGCAGCCGACGGTCGGTCTCGAGCTGCTTCTCGCCTGGGCCGCGCAGACCGATGCCCCCCTTCTGACGCTCAAGGTGGGTCCAGCCGCGCACCAGGCGAGTGGAAAGATGTTCAAGCTGGGCGAGTTCGACCTGCAGCTTGCCCTCGTGGCTGCGAGCACGCTGCGCGAAAATGTCGAGGATCAATGCCGTGCGATCGATCACGCGGCATTGCAGGGCGCGTTCGAGGTTGCGCTGCTGGGCCGGCGACAAGGCATGGTTGAACACCACCAGATCACCCTTGGCCGCGCGCAGGGCCAGTTCGATCTCCGTGACCTTGCCCTTGCCGGCGAACAGCGCCGGATCCGGGCGGGCACGCCGCCCGGTGACGACACCCTCGACGCTTGCGCCGGCGCTCTCGATCAACAGGCGGGTTTCGGCAAGGCGATCGTCGAGCATCCCCTGGTCCAGATCGAGCTGAACGAGGATCGCCCGTTCGCCGGCGCCGGGACGCTCAAACATCGGATGGGCTCACGAAGCGCTCAGGCGTCACTGCCATCCTGCTGGATGTTGACCGGACGGGCCGGCACGACGGTGGAGATGGCATGCTTGTAGACCATCTGCGTGACGGTATTCTTGAGCAACACGACGTACTGATCGAAGGAATCGATCTGCCCCTGCAGCTTGATGCCGTTGACGAGGTAGATCGACACCGGGATGTGCTCGCGCCGCAAGGTGTTCAGGAACGGGTCTTGTAGAAGCTGCCCTTTGTTACTCATTTTCGCTCCTTGAGCATTTGTTTTGTTATGAAGCTGCAGCATAGCATGTTGCGCCGCACCACCATGGCGTGCCGCAAGGGCGCGGTTCAGGAGCGATCCGCATACGGATTGTGCGCCGTCTTGAACTGCACCCGAAGCGGTGTGCCCTGCAGCTTGAACGCTTCCGTGAAGCTGCGCTCCAGATAACGCACATAGGCCGCCGGCACATGCTCGAGTGCCGTGCCGTGAATGACCACGATCGGCGGGTTGCTACCGCCCTGGTGGGCATAGCGCAGCTTGGGACGGAACGCGCCGTGGCGCGGAGGCGCCTGCTTGACCAGCGCGGCCTGCAGCACACGGGTCAGGCGCGGCGTGGCCAGCTTCGCCATGGCAGCAGCGTAGGCCGCATCGATCGACTTCATGACGGCCGCCAGGCCGCTGCCCTTGAGTGCCGACACGTAATGGAAGCGTGCGAAGGAGAGGAAACCGAGCTTGCGCTCAACGTCGCGTCTGACGGTCTCGCGCCGGTAGTCGTCGATGGCGTCCCACTTGTTGACGACCACGACGAGCGCACGGCCGGAATCGAGGATGAAGCCGGCAATGTGCGCGTCCTGATCGGCGATGTCCTGTGAGGCATCGAGCACCAGCACCGCGACGTTGGCCTCCTCGACGGCCTGCAGGGTCTTGATCACCGAGAACTTCTCGATGGCCTCGAAGACCTTGCCCTTGCGGCGCAGACCGGCAGTATCGATCAGCGTGTAGTGGCGACCACCGCGCTCGAACGGAATCTCGATGGCGTCACGAGTGGTGCCCGGCAAGTCGAAGGCGATGACGCGCTCTTCGCCCAAAAGGCCGTTGATGAGCGTCGACTTGCCGACGTTCGGCCGCCCCGCAATCGCGATCCGGGGGCCGCGGGCAGCGTCGACTTCCGCCTCGTCGTCACGCGGAAAGGGTTCCAGCACTTCATTGACGAGCTGGGTGACGCCATCGCCATGCGTGGCTGAAATCGGCAGCGGAGCCCCCAGGCCGAGAGCATGGAATTCCGCCGCCACGACTTCGCGACGCATGCCTTCGGCCTTGTTCACGACCAGATGTACGGGACGCCCCGAACGACGCAGGCGGCTGGCGATCTGCTCGTCGTGCGGCGTCAGTCCGACGCGGCCATCGACGAGGAACAGCAGCACATCGGCCTCCTCGATGGCACGTTCGGCCTGCTGCGCCATCTCGTGCATGATGCCGCTCTTGGCGACCGGGTCGAAACCGGCCGTGTCGACGACGAGGTAGTCATGGTCACCGACCCGGCCGACGCCGTAATGCCGGTCACGCGTGAGACCGGGCAGGTCCGCGACAAGCGCGTCCCGGGTGCGGGTCAGCCGGTTGAACAGGGTCGACTTGCCGACGTTGGGGCGTCCGACGAGGACGATGGTGGGTTTCACTGTGGCCTTTTTGCCTTGTTCTTATCGAATTTCGAAGGCCTGCACCGTACCGTCGCGCGTCTGCACGACGAAACTGCGCTGACCCAGACGCACAGGCGCAGCCTGCACTGCACCGCCTGCGGCGCGCGTACGCGCAATGAAGCCACCCTGGTAGCGATCCAGGGCGTGCACATAGCCTTCGAAGTCGCCGAACACCAGCGCATCACCGACCGCGAGCGGTCGCGACAGGCGGCGCAGCGACATCGGCCCCTGCTTCCAGCGGCTCTCGCCGCTACGCGCATCCAGGCCGTGCACCGAATCATCGTCCGAGGTGACGAAGACGAGGTCTGCATCACGGTCCATGCCGACGCTGCTGGAAATCTCGCGGGTCCAGATCACGCGCCGGTTGGCCAGATCGAAGCAGGACACGCGCCCCTGATAGGCCACCGCGCACGCTTCGCTGCGATCCAGCACAGCGGTGCCGGCGATGTCCGTGACCCGCTCGAGTTCGGTCACGCCGCGCGGCGTGGCCACCGTCAGTTCCCACAGCGGCGCACCGTTGTCGAGATTGATGGCAACCAGCTTGCCGCCCGGGAAGCCCGCGATCGCGACGTTGCCTTCGATGCGCATGCCCGCCGTTGCCCGCAACGACAGCGGCGGAACACTGCGCGAATAGATCCAGCGCCGCTCACCGGTCGCGGCATCGAAACCCAGGATGCGGCTGTCCGAGGCGCGCACCGCGATGGTGTTCGCGGTCACACCCGGAGGCGCCAGCACTTCCACGCCGGCCGGCTTGCGCCATTTCTCCGCGCCGCTGGCGGCATCGAGCGCGATCAGCTCACCACGCATATTCACCACGGCAACCGTGCGACCATCGCTGCCGACACCCGCCGTAAGCTGCTTGTCGACGTTGCTGCGCCAGCGCGCACTGCCGTCCGCGTCGATTCGCACCACCGTGCCGCCGGCACCGGCCGCATACACGGCACCGTCCACGACCGCCGGCTGGAACAGGTAGCCGTCATTGCCACCGACACTCGCCTGCCACAGCGAATTCAATTCGGCCTTGGCCTGGAAGCCCGGCGCCTCAGCCGGCTTGGGCGCCTTGGAGGCAAACGGGTTGAGCGACGAGCAGCCGGACAGCGCGAGTGCGGCTGCCAACAGCAGGATGGGCGTGGAAAGCAGCCTCATGACTCAGCCTCCCACCGATTCGAGCTTGATGCGGGTGATCGAACGCGCCATCTCGCCGGCCTGCCCGGCCTCCGCAGCGAGGGCCGCCAGTGCCTCGCTGTAGGCCTTGCGGGCATCATCACGCCGGCCTGCGGCACGCAGCACGTCGCCGCGCAGGTCCGCGTAGCGGGCCGCCAGTGCCGGATGCGGCGCCGACGACAGGCTTGCCAGCGCCTCGTCGTAACTGCCTTCGTCGAACGACAGCGTGGCCAGGCGCAGACGCGCCAGATCACGCAGCACTGCATCGCTGGCGTTGCCCATGACCCACTCGAGCTGGGCGCGGGCATTGCGCGCATCGCCTCCCTCGACCTGCGCCGCAGCGGACAGCAAGGCTGCCATTGCGGCATACGGCGAACCGGCATGGCGCTCGACGAGCTGGCCGGCTGCATCGCGCGCACGCGCAGCCTCGCCGGCACCGGCCGCCTGCTGCACCAAGTAGTACAGTGCGGCGGCTTCGCTGGCCTGCTTGTTCTGGTACCACTGCCAGCCCTGCCACCCGACCGAAGCGACTGCCGCCGACACGATCAGCGCGGTCACATACTTGCCGTACTGCTCCCACCAGGCCTTGATCTGGGAAAGCTGTTCCTGCTCCTCGAGGTCATAATGCGCCATCTTCGTCCTCGTCCTCTCTGAATAGATATTCGACCACGGCATCCGCCAGCGCATCGAGCGCCACGCGTTGCTGCGCTCCGGGGCCACGCAAGGGCTTGACGCTCACCTCGCCGGCCGCCGCCTCGTCCTCACCAATGATCACCGCAAGCATTGCACCACTGGCGTCGGCCTTCTTCATCTGCGACTTGAAGCTGCCCCCGCCGCAGTGCATCAGCACCGCGAATCCGAAACCACGCAGCGCTTCGGCCGCACGGAAGGCCACGCGCTGGGCTTCGGTTCCGGAGGCAACCACGTATACATCCGGCTGCTGCGGTTCGGCCTGCCCACCACTTTCCTGCCAAAGCGCCAGCAAACGCTCGATGCCGATCGCAAACCCTGCCGCCGGCGTGCTCTTGCCGCCGAGCAGCTCGACCAGCGTGTCATAGCGGCCACCAGCGCAGATCGTACCCTGCGCGCCGAGCTTCGTCGTGACCCATTCGAACACGGTGCGGTTGTAGTAATCGAGTCCGCGCACCAGCCGGTGATTGATGCGGAACGGAATGCCCGCATCGCGCAGCACGCGCTGCACGCCGTCGAAGTGCTCGAGCGATTCGGTGCCGAGGTGATCGAACAGCTTAGGCGCGGCTTCGACCAGGTCCTGCAGCGCCGGGTTCTTGGTGTCGAGGATGCGCAGGGGGTTCGAATAGA
>JBFHJY010000005.1:0-20101 GCA_041595655.1 Azoarcus sp. | reverse complement strand
GAGGGCTATGTGCTGATCGTGGCGCCGCCCTGGCGAGCGCAGGTTTCACTCAATCTCGTCATCGTCGTCGCGCTGCTGTCGTTTTTCCTGTCGTATGCGGTCATCCGCGTGGTGGGCAAGACCCTGGGCCTGCCCGGCAGGGTCGCCCGCCATCGCGCCCGGCGTCGTGAGCAGAAGGCTGGCGACGCGTTGCACAGTGCCTTGCGTGCCGTTTCGGAAGGCCGTTTTGCCGACGCGCTCAAGCATGTGAAGGCCGCCGACACCATCGCGCCGGGTTTCGAGGTCGCGCTGGTCGGTGCGCGCGCAGCGCACGGCATGAACGATGTGCGGCGCTGTCACGAGTGGCTGGACAAGGCCGAGCGCTGCAACGGCGGGCGCATTCCGCGCCTGCTGGCCGAGGCCGGGTTTGCGCTCGAGCATGGTCATCTGGATGAGGCGTCGAGGCTGCTCGAGACGCTGCGCGAAAACGGTCATCGCAGCATCGCCTCGCGACGCCATGAGCTGGAGCTTGCACGCCGCCGGGGCGACTGGGCGTCCGTCGAAGAGAGTGTGCGCGGTCTCAGATCCGACCGGGCGCTGTCGGCTGACGAGGCCGGTGCGCTGCTGCGTGCCGCACGACTCGAGGCATTTCGGGCAAGCGCCGGCGATGAGGTTGAAGTGGCCGCCCGCTGGCGTGACCTGCCGAAGGAAGACATTGCCGATCCCCGGATGCTGGCTGAGGTGCTTCCGCTGCTGGCGCGGACCGGACAGGGAGGCCTGGCGCGCCGCGCCGTCGAACGCGCGCTGGATGAGCGATGGGACTCCGCGTTGGCACGCCAGTATCACCATTGCGCAACCGGTGCCGAGGCCAAGGATGCGCTGGCTCGCGCAGAACGGTGGCTGGAGGCGCACGCGGACGATGCGGGCCTGCTGGCGTCGCTCGGGCATCAGTGCATGGCGTCGCAGATCTGGGGCAAGGCGCGGAGCTATCTCGAGGAGTCGCTCAAGCGCGAGCCGCGTGCAGATGTGCATCTGGCACTGGCCGAGCTCTACGAGAAGCTCGAAAAGCCCGACGAGGCCGCCGCGCAGTATCGACGTGCCGCCCGACTGGCTGGCTGAAGCCCGCCGCGCGCAAAAAAGCCGCACTCATGAGTGCGGCTTTTTTTGTTTGCTTTGCTTGATGGCGTAAGCATGGCGCATGTGCAATCAAGCGTGTTCAACGCTGCGGGGCTTTGGCGGATGCGCAGCGCTCATCCGCCCTGCGCGGGCCCCTGTGCGGTTCCGGATCAGGCCCAGTCGTGGGCTTTGAGGTACTTGTCGTACAGCTCGGCTTCGGCAGAGCCGGGCTCGGGCGCCCAGTCATAACGCCACTTCACGATCGGCGGCAGTGACATCAGGATGGACTCGGTGCGTCCGCCCGACTGCAGGCCGAACAGCGTGCCGCGGTCGAATACCAGGTTGAATTCGACGTAGCGCCCACGCCGGTAGGCCTGGAAATCGCGCTCGCGCTCGCCGTGCGGCGTGGCGCGACGGCGTTCGATGATGGGCAGATAGGCGTCGAGGAAAGCGTCGCCGACCGAGCGCGTCAGGCCGAAGGCCTGCTCGAACGGCGTGTTGCCGTCGGCGCCCAGATCGTCGAAGAACAGTCCGCCGACGCCGCGTGGTTCGTTGCGGTGCTTGAGGAAGAAGTAGCGGTCGCACCAGCCCTTCAGCCGCTCGTATTCGGCGCGTCCGCCGAAGGGAACCACCGCGTCTCGACAGGTGGCGTGGAAGTGGCGCACGTCCTCCTCGAAGGCGTAGTAGGGCGTCAGGTCCATGCCGCCGCCGAACCACCATACCGGCGGCCTGTCCGCTGCGCTGGCGACAAAGCAGCGCACGTTCATGTGCACGGTGGGGCAGTAGGGGTTGCGCGGGTGCAGTACCAGCGACACACCCATGGCCTCGAAGGCGCGTCCAGCGAGTTCAGGGCGGTGGGCCGTGGCCGAGGCCGGCATGGCATCGCCCATGACGTGCGAGAAGTTCACGCCGCCGCGTTCGAAGAAGCGGCCTTCCTCGATGACCCGCGTCAGACCGCCGCCTCCGCCCGGCCGGTCCCAGCCGTCGGCGCGGAAGGCGTCGCCGTCGAAGGCTTCCAGGCGCTCGACGATGCTCTGCTGCAGGCTGGTGAGGTAGTGCTTGACTGCTTGGGTGTCCATGCCGCTATGGCTCAGTTCTTGCGCGACAGTGCGCGGTGGCCGATGTCGCGGCGGTACTGCGCGCCGTCGAAGCGGATGGCGTCGGCGACCGCGTAGGCCTTGGCCTGAGCGGAGCGCACGCTGTCGCCGAGCGCGGTGACGCACAACACGCGCCCGCCCGAAGTGATCACCTCTTCGCCCTGCATCGACGTACCCGCATGGAATACGTGGGTGTCGGCTGCGGCTGTAGCCGGCAGGCCGCTGATGACGTCGCCCTTGCGAGGATTCTCCGGATAGCCTTCGGCGGCCATCACCACGCCAAGCGCGCAGCGGCGGTCCCATTCGGCTTCGACCTGATCCAGCCGACCGTCCAGCGCGGCCTCGATGAGATCCGTCAGATCGGTCTTCAGGCGCATCATGATCGGTTGCGTTTCGGGATCGCCCATGCGGCAGTTGAATTCGACCACGCGCGGGTGCCCCCGATCGTCGATCATCAGGCCCGCGTAAAGGAAGCCGGTGTAGGGCGTGCCTTCGGCCTTCATGCCGGCGAGCACGGGGTCGATGACCTCGCGCATGACACGGGCGTGCACCTCGGGTGTCACCACCGGCGCCGGGGAGTACGCGCCCATGCCGCCGGTGTTGGGGCCTTCGTCGTTGTCCTTGAGGCGCTTGTGATCCTGGCTGGTGGCGAGCGCCAGCGCGTGCTCGCCGTCGGCCAGGACGATGAAGCTGGCTTCCTCGCCCTGCATGAACTCCTCGATCACCACGCGTGCGCCGGCGTCACCCATCCGGTTGTCGAGCAGCATCATGTCGATCGCCGCATGGGCCTCGTCCGGCGTCATCGCCACGACCACGCCCTTGCCGGCGGCCAGACCGTCGGCCTTGATGACGATGGGGGCGCCCTCGCGCTCGACGTAGGCATGGGCCTGGGCGGCGTCGGAGAAGGTCTCGTACTTTGCGGTCGGGATGCCGTGACGTGCCATGAAGCGCTTGGCGAAGTCCTTCGACGACTCGAGCTGCGCAGCGGCCTGAACCGGGCCGAAGATCGGCAGTCCGGCGGCGCGGAAGGCGTCGACCACGCCGGCGGCCAGCGGCGCTTCGGGGCCGACCACGGTGTAGGCAACCTCCTCGAGTCGGGCGGTCTCGATCAGGTCAGGAATGGCGGAGGCTGCGACGTTCTCGATCTGGGGTTCGAGCGCAGTGCCGGCGTTGCCCGGCGCGACCAGAGCGTGCGTGACCTTGCCGGATTGAACGAGTTTCCAGGCCAGCGCATGTTCGCGGCCTCCGGAGCCGATGACGAGGACTTTCATGGTGGGAGGAGTGCCTGTTGTCGTGGTTAATGGCGGAAATGACGGAAACCGGTGAACACCATGGCGACGCCGTGTTCGTTGGCGGCGGCGATGACTTCCTCGTCGCGCACCGAGCCGCCGGGCTGGATAACCGCAGTGGCGCCGGCATTGGCGAGCACGTCGAGTCCGTCGCGGAACGGGAAGAAGGCGTCGGACGCGACCACCGAACCGCGGATGTCGAGGCCGGCGTTCTCGGCCTTGATGGCAGCGATGCGGGCTGAGTCGACCCGGCTCATCTGTCCGGCCCCCACGCCCACCGTCATGCCGTCACGGCAATACACGATGGCGTTGGACTTGACGTACTTGGCCACGCGCCAGGCGAACAGCAGGTCGGCCAGTTCGGTCGGGGTCGGTGAGCGCTCGGTGACCACCTTGAGGTCACCGGTCTCGATGCGCGCCTCGTCCGCGCCCTGTACCAGCAGGCCGCCGCCGACGCGCTTGTAGTCGCGCGCGCCGGTGATGCGGCCGAGCGGGCAGTGCAGTACGCGCACGTTCTTCTTGGCGGCCAGCAATTCCAGTGCGTCCGGCGCGTAGGCGGGCGCGATCAGCACTTCCATGAACTGCTTCGAGACGGCTTCGGCGGTGGCACGGTCGACTTCGCAGTTGAAGGCGATGATGCCGCCGAAGGCCGAGGTCGGGTCGGTCTGGAAGGCCTTGGCATAGGCTTCGGCCGCATTGGCGCCGAGTGCCACGCCGCAGGGGTTGGCGTGCTTGACGATGACGCAGGCGGCGGTGTCGAAGGCCTTCACGCATTCCCACGCCGCGTCGGCGTCGGCGATGTTGTTGTACGACAGCTCCTTGCCCTGCAGCTGGGCGTAGCGCGCGATGCTGCCTTCCGGCGCATGCGGCTCACGGTAGAAGGCGGCGCTCTGATGCGGGTTCTCGCCGTAGCGCAGGTCCTGCACCTTGTCGAAGGCGATCTGCAGGCGTGCCGGGTAGTCGGTGCGCGCGCCGTCGTCGGTGAGCGAAGTCAGGAAGTTGGAGATCGCCGAGTCGTAGCGTGCGGTGTGCGTATAGGCCTTGGCGGCCAGCGCGAAGCGCGTCCGGTAGGACAGCGCGCCGGCGTTGGCCTGCAGTTCCTCGACGATGGCGGCGTAGTCGTCCGGGTCGGTCACGATGCCCACCCCGCCAGCCCCGTCGCCGTGGTTCTTGGCCGCCGCCCGCACCATGGCCGGGCCGCCGATGTCGATGTTCTCGATGGCGTCTTCCAGCGTACAGCCGGGCTTGGCGATCGTCTGCTCGAAGGGGTAGAGGTTCACCACGACGAGGTCGATGCGTGTGATGCCGTGCGCGGCGATGGTGTCCATATGCTCGGGCAGGTCGCGGCGCGCGAGGATGCCGCCATGCACCTTGGGGTGCAGCGTCTTGACGCGGCCGTCGAGCATTTCGGGGAAACCGGTGTGCTCCGATACGTCGGTTACGGGCAGGCCGGCCTCGCGCAGCATGGCGGCGGTACCGCCGGTCGACAGCAGTTTGACGTCGAGCGCGTGCAGCGCGCGGGCCAGGTCGAGCACGCCGCGTTTGTCGGAGACGCTCAGAAGGGCTTGGGTGACTTTCATGGGATCGATTGTTACGGCGGGGAGGGCGTGCCCGGAGGGCACGGGATCACAGCAGTGCGTGTTCGGAAAGCTTGCGGCGCAGCGTGTTGCGGTTGATGCCGAGCATGCGCGCGGCGACCGACTGGTTGCCGCCGGCGCGCTCCATGACGAAGGCCAGCATCGGGCGTTCGACATTGTGCATCACCATGTCGTAGATGGCCGTCGGCTGCTCGCCGTCGAGATCGCGGAAGTACTGGTCAAGCGTGTGGTGCACGCACTGGGCGATGTCGTTCTGTCGGCTCATGCGGCCAGCTCCTGCGGGAAATCTTCCTCGGCGTAACGCAGCCGCGCGTCGCGTTCGGCGAGTTGGCCGAAGAACTCGTCCACGGCGCCGAGCTGGGCGTCGATGTCGCCGAGCGTGTTCATCATCTTGCGGAATGCCGCCGAGCCCTCCAGGCCCTTGGTGTACCAGGAGATGTGCTTGCGCGCGACCTTCAGGCCGGTGTCCTCGCCGTAGAAACCGTAGAGGTCGGCCAGATGCTCGCGGCACACGCGGTGGATTTCGCTGACCAGCGGCGGTGGCAGCAACTCCCCGGTGGTGAGGTAATGCTCGATCTCGCGGAAGATCCATGGTCGCCCCTGCGCGGCGCGGCCGATCATGACGCCGTCGGCCCCGGTGTAGTCGAGCACGAATTTGGCCTTTTCGGGCGTCGTGATGTCGCCGTTGGCGATGACGGGGATGTTCACCAGCGTCTTGACGTGGGCGATGGTGTCGTATTCCGCGCTGCCGGTGTACTGGTCGGCGCGCGTGCGGCCGTGGATGGCAATCGCGCGGATGCCGGATTCCTGTGCGATGCGCGCGATGGTCGGGGCGTTCTTGTTGTCGCGGTTCCAGCCGGTGCGGAATTTCAGCGTCACCGGCGTATCCGGCACGGCCGACACCACGGCCTCGAGGATGCGCGCGACCAGCGGCTCGTCCTGCATCAGCGCCGAGCCGGCCATCACGTTGCACACCTTCTTGGCCGGACATCCCATGTTGATGTCGATGATCTGCGCGCCACGGTCGGCGTTGTACTTGGCAGCTTCCGCCATCATTGCCGGATCGGCGCCGGCAATCTGCACCGAGATCGGGTCGACCTCGCCGTCGTGGTTGGCGCGGCGCTGGGTCTTGGCGCTGCCGTAGAGCAGCGAATTCGACGTGACCATTTCCGACACTGCCACGCCTGCGCCCAGCTTCTTGCACAACTGGCGGAACGGACGATCGGTCACGCCGGCCATCGGTGCCACGAAGAGGTTGTTGCGCAAGGTGAAGCCGGCGAATTGCATGGGCGTCGGAATCCGGGTGGGGGCAGGAAGGGCGTCATTCTACCGCAGCGGCCCGCCTGCGTGGCCGCGCGTGGGCCAGATAAGCGCCGCAATGCGGCGCGCATCTTGCGTTCGGCTTTTCAGCTGGAACATCGCCTGTGTGTCGGATGCGCGCCTGCGGCGCTTATCTGACCCGCGTTCAGGGCCAAGCCCGCGCGCCGAACATCATGCGACGCGCGACGAAGCCGCGCAGCGGGGGGCACAGGTCGAGGGCGGTCAGTCCTAGTCCGCGTGCCAGCGACAGCGGCGCGCAATCGTTGGCGAACACGCGGATCAGGCCGTCGGTGAAGCCGATGGTGCCGGCGCGGTCGAGCCGTCGGTTGCGGGCCCAAGCAGCGAGCAGGGCGGCGTCGCCAGGGTCGGCAGCGTCGCGCAAGGCGCAGGCCAGGGTGTGCATGTCGCGTAGCGCGAGGTTGAAGCCCTGGCCGGCAACCGGATGCAGGGTCTGTGCCGCGTTGCCGAGCCAGACGGTGCGCGGCCCTGCCGTGCTTTCGCGGTAGCGCAGCGCCAGCGGATAGCGCACGCGAGGGCCGACCGCGGACAGGGTGGTGCGCCCGCCGATGGTGTTCTGCAGATGCTCCAGATAGGCGACGTCGTCGAGCGTCGCGAGGCGGTCGGCGGTTTCGCCGGACACCACCAGCACGCTGGCGTAGTCCCTGCCGAAAGGCAGCAGCGCGAGCGGGCCTTCCGGCGTGAAGCGCTCGAAGGCGAGGTTGCCATGGCCGTCGCGTGGGGTGACGTTGGCGATCAGCGCGTGCTGGCGGTAGTCGCGGGTCTTTACCGCCTCACCCTCGCCGGGGGCGCCTTCGGCGCGCACGACCAGGCGTGCGCTGAAGGGCTTGTTGTTGAGCGTTGCGCCGGCCGTGTGGGTGTCTGCGGTGATTGCGCCCACCTGCGTGTTGTCGCGCACCTCGATGCCGGCGGCCTCGACTGCACGGCGCAGCGCCGCGGCCAGCACGCCGGCCGACACGACATGGCCGAGCGCCGGCACGCCGAGTTCGTTGGCGCGCAGCACGGTGCGGCCGAAGCCGCCGCGCTGCGAGACGTGGATGGTTTCGATCGGCGTGGCGTCGAGTTCGCGCCATACACCGAGCTCTTCGAGGATCAGGCGCGAGCCGTGGGCTAGCGCCAGCGCGCGCGGGTCGGTGGTGACCGCGTCGCGGTCGCGTGCATCCGCCACGACGATGTGCTTGCCCGAGTCGGCCAACGACAGCGCCAGCGCCAGTCCGGCCGGACCGCCGCCAACGATGAGGATGTCGGCGTCGCTCATGCTCCGTCGCGCATCAGCACTTCGATGTCGTCGGCTTCGCGCGGCACGCCGTCGGTGAGGTACTCGCAGCCGTTCTCGGTGACCAGCGCGTCGTCCTCGATGCGGATGCCGATGTTCCAGAAGGCTTCCGGCACGTCGTCGGCGGGGCGGATGTAGCAACCCGGCTCGATGGTCATCACCATGCCCGGCACCAGCGTGCGCCACTCGCCGTGCTGCTTGTATTCGCCCGCGTCATGCACGTCGCGCCCCAGCCAGTGGCCGGTGCGGTGCATGAAGAAACGGCGATAGGCGTGCTGTTCCATCACGGCGTCGAAGGAGCCCTCGAGCAGGCCGAGATCGAGCATGCCCTGCGCGAGGACTCGCACGGCGGCTTCGTGTGCGGCGTTCCAGTGCTGACCGGGACGGGTCTCGGCGCGGGCGGCGTGTTGGGCGGCGAGCACGAGCTGATAGACGTCGCGCTGCGCACCGCTGAAACGGCCGTTTACGGGGAAGGTGCGCGTGATGTCCGAGGCATAGCCGTCGAGCTCGCAGCCGGCGTCGATCAGCAGCAGGTCGCCATCGCGCGTGCGGCGGTCGTTCTCGACGTAGTGCAGGATGCAGGCGTTGGGGCCGCTGGCAACGATCGAGGGGTAGGCCGGTGCCGGGCTGCCGGCCGCGCGGAAGGCGTGCAGCAATTCGGCTTCGATCTCGTACTCGAAACGGCCTGGGCGGCTCGCGCGCATGGCACGGCAGTGCGCGTCGGCCGAGATTTCGCCGGCACGGCGCATGATGGCCAGTTCGGAGGAGTCCTTGATCAGACGCATCTCGTCCAGTTCCGCCAGTACGTCACGGATGCTGTGCGGCGCAGTGCTGCCGGCGCGGGTCTTGGCGCGCACGGCGTTGAGCGCGCGGGTGATGCGCGCGTCCCAGGCGTCGTCATAGCCGAAACCGCACCACAGCAGCGGCTGGTCGGCGAGCAGCTCGGGCAGCTTGGCGTCGAAGTCCTCGACGGCATGAGCCTCATCGAAACCGAAGGCTTCGCGCGCCGCATCCGGCCCCCAGCGGCGACCGTCCCAGATCTCGCGCTCTTCGTCCTTCTGGCGGCAGAACATCACGCTTTGCGGGGTATCGCCGGCAATCAGCACGACGATGGCCTCCGGCTCGCCGAAGCCGGTCAGGTAATGGAAGTAGCTGTCGTGGCGGTAGGGGTAGTGCGTGTCGCGGTTGCGCGTGCGCTCCGGCGCGGTCGCAAGCACGGCCACGCCGCCGCCTGCGGCCTGCATGCGCGCGATCAGGCGCTCGCGGCGGCTGCGGAAGGGGGCGATGTCGGGCTGGATGCGGTCGGTGACGGTATTCATGGCTGCAATTATGGCACTGCCGTCGTGTTGTTTGCTCTTGGTTGAGCGGGCTTCGATTGGCGTGCTTTGGCCGGGTCTCGCCCCGGCGGGCGACTTCCTTTCTTGCTGCGCGGCAAGAAAGGAAGCAAAGAAACGCGCCCCGCCGTCTCGCCGGCTTCGCCGGTTCCCTCGCTCCGGGCGGTTTCGCCGGCCGGTCCTGAACTCGCTTCGCTCGAACAGCAGGACCGGACTGTCCCGGCGAAACCACCCTCCACTCGGCGAGCCAGAGGGGGTGAGGGTGCCAGCCCTGCCGCCGGGGCGAAATCCCGGCCGGTCGAGGCATGCAGGGGTGCAAGCAGATGATGCTAGCTGGATGCGCCCCGCAAGCTGCGATCCAGTTCCTCCAGTCGCTCCGGCGTACCCACGTCGATCCACTTGCCTTCATGCAGCGCGCCGGAAACGCGTCCCTGCGCAATGGCCGTACGCAGCAGCGGCGCCAGCCGTGCCGGCTGGCCGGCAATCAGGTCGGCGAACAGTGCGGGGTGATAGGCGCCGATGCCGGAGAAGGTGAGTGCCGGACCCTGTTCGACGATGCGGCCCTGGCTGAGCGTGAAGTCGCCGGCCGGGTTGTGTTCCGGGTTGGCGACCAGCACGAGGTGGGCGAGGTCGCCATCGGCATGCAGATGCGTAGCCGCCTCGCGCACGGCCAGCAGGTCGGCGTCGCAGAAGATGTCGCCATTGACCACGACGAAGGGTGCTTCGCCCAGCAGCGGCAGTGCCTGACGGATGCCGCCGGCGGTTTCGAGTGCGACGGGTTCCGGCGAGTAGTGGATCGAAACGCCCAGTGCCGCGCCGTCGCCCAGTGTGGTTTCGATCTGGTGGCCCAGATGGGCGTGGTTGATGACGATCTCACTGAAACCGGCGGCGCGCAGGCGTTCGATCTGCCACACGATGAGCGGCTTGCCGCCGGCTTCGAGCAGTGGCTTGGGGCAGGTGTCGGTCAGCGGGCGCATGCGTTCGCCGCGACCGGCGGCGAGGATCATGGCGCGGGTCACGGCTGCGCCATCAGAAGGTGTAGCCGACGGCGACGGCTTCGGGCTCGAGCCGGTCGAGCAGGCGCAGCAGCGGCTTGAGGTCGCCGTAGCGGGCGCACACGCGGCGCAGGTGGGTGCGCACCACCGGGATGTCGTCAAGGTAGCCGGTCTTGCCGTCGCGGTGGGCGAGGCGGGCGAAAATGCCCATGACCTTGAGGTGGCGCTGCACGCCCATCCATTCGTAGTCGCGGTGAAAATCCGGAAAGTCGGCGCGTACCGGCAGGCCGAGCTGGCGCGCGGCTTCCCAGTAGCGGATCAGCATGTCGAGTTCGAACGACTCCTCCCAGTGGATGTAGGCGTCCTTCAGCAGTGACACCAGGTCGTAGCTGATCGGGCCATACACGGCATCCTGGAAGTCGATGATGCCGGGATTGCCATCTTCCACTCGCATCAGGTTGCGGGAGTGGTAGTCGCGATGCACGAAGACTTGCGGTTCAGCCAGGTTTACGGCCAGCACCCGGTCGTAAACCTTCTCGAGCGCCTCGCGGCCGGCCGCGTCGAGCTCGACACCGAGGTGGCGGCCGATGTACCACTCGTCGAACAGCCTCATTTCGCGCTCGAGCAGGGCGCGCGAATACTCCGGCAGCACGCCCGGGCGGCTGGCGAGCTGGATGGCTGCGAGACTGCCGAGCGCGTCTGCGTAGAGCGACGCGGCGTTGTCGGGAGTGAGCGCCTGCAGGTAGGTGGTGTCGCCCAGGTCGGACATCAGGATGAAGCCGAGCTCGGCGTTTTCGGCGACGATGTGCGGCACATGCACGTTTGCCGCTGCAAACAGCCTTGCCACGGTGAGCCAGGGGCGGCAGTCTTCATGTTCCGGAGGGGCGTCCATGGCGATCAGGCTGGGCGCGTCGCCACTGCCACGCACGCGGAAGTAGCGGCGGAAGCTGGCGTCCGCCGAAGCGGTGTCCAGATCGATGCTGCGCCCGGGCAGAACGGAGGAAAGCCAGGTTTCAAGCTGAGCGCGTCTTTGCACGGGTTCTCCGGAATGCTGGTGTAGAATCCGCCAAGTTTATCAAAGGGCCTGGCCAGACCGGACATGAGCGAGATGGGGGAGCGCTTGCGCATCAGTTCTTTCAGTGGTCGGCGGCCGAAACTCCTCGCTCTGATCCTCTTCATGCTGCCTGCAGCGGCCCACGCTGAAGGATTGGCGCCTTTACGGATCGATCCTGGCTTGCTGGGCGGCGCTGCGGTCCGTGCGCCGGTTTCAGGCGCCGCCCGCGCTCCCGCGACCGTTACCCGTCCGGCCGCAGGTGCCATCGCGGCTCCTGCCATGAGCACCGACGAGCGGCCGGAGTTTTCCGATGGCGAGACCACGATCCGCGCCCAGAACATCCGCGGAGTTCGTTCCATCGAGGTCATCGCCGAAGGTGATGCCGAGGTCGAGCGGGCCGACCTCACGGCGAGTGCCGACCGTCTCACCTACAAGGAATTGACCGACGAGGTCTTCTTCGACGGCAACGTGCGCTTCGAGCGTGGCGAGGACACCGTCACCGCCGAGCGCGGCCGCTTCGTCGTGTATGAGGAAACCGGCGAGTTCTACGAACCGACCTACGAGGTCGGGACCACCACGCGGTCGCGGGAAACCGGCGTCGAGCGCACCATCGCCGGCCGCGGCGACGCCTCGATGATGCATTTCCGGGGAGAGAACCGCTACGCGCTCGAGGACGCGACCTGGACGACCTGTCAGCCCGAAAGTTCGGACTGGTACATTCGCGCGCGCGAGATCGAGCTGGACTACGACGCCGAGGAAGGCGTCGCGCACGGTTCATCGCTGGTGTTCAAGGGTGTGCCGCTGATCTATGCGCCGCGCATGAGCTTTCCGCTCGGCGATCAGCGCAAGTCAGGCTTTCTGGTGCCCACCGTGGCCCTGTCGGACAAGACCGGTTTCGACATGGCCGTGCCGTATTACTGGAACATCGCGCCGAACTACGACGCGACGCTGGTGCCGCGCGTGATGTCCAAGCGCGGTCTGCAGCTTGGCGGCGAGGTGCGCTACCTGACGGCCAGATCCAGTGGCATCACGCGTATGGAGTGGATGGCCAAGGACAGGCTGACCGAGGAGTCGCGTGGCCTGGTGGCGATCCAGCACAACCACCGCATCACCAGCCGACTCAGTGCCTCACTGAATTTCAATCACGTAACTGATGATGAGTATTTTGAAGACCTCAGCTCGACGCTGCAGGTCTCTTCGCGCCGCAACCTGCTGCGCGAGGGGCGTCTGACCTACAGCGGTGGCTGGTGGAGCGCATCGGCCATGGCGCAGGCCTACCAGACCGTCGGCGAAAACCCCATCGACCCGTACCGCAGGCTGCCGCAGCTGACCTTCAACGCCCATCGGGCCGATCTGCCGGCTGGGCTGGAGTTCGGCATGGAGTCCGAGTACGTGCACTTCCGCCATCGCGACGATGCTCGACTTGAGGCGAGGCGCATGCATGCCTATCCTCAGCTGTCCTGGCGCTACGACCGTCCCGGCTGGTACGTCAAGCCGAGGCTCGGCGTTCATTACACCAGTTACGATCTGGATCGTGAATTCACCGTTGGCGGGCGCACCTCGATCACCCGTTCGCTGCCCATCTTCTCGGTCGATGCGGGGATGTACTTCGATCGCGACTCGCGTCTGTTTGGCGCCGACATGCAGCAGACGCTGGAGCCGCGACTGTATTACGTGCGCATCCCGTACCGTGATCAGGATGACATCCCGATTTTCGATACGGCTCGCTACGACTTCGGCTACGCCCAGCTGTTCTCCGAGAACCGGTATTCCGGCATCGACCGCGTGGGCGATGCCAACCAGATCACGGCGGCGCTGACCACCCGCTTCATCGAATCCGCCACCGGCGTCGAGCGCCTGCGGGCGACCATCGGCCAGCGTTTCTATCTCGATGAACGTCGTGTGGCACTCCCCGATGAGCCCCTTAGAGACTACGGCCGTACCGACATCCTGGCGACATTCTCGGGCCGCCTCACGCAGGCCACGTCGCTCGAACTGTCGACCCAGTACGATCCGGAGCAGCGCCTCACCCAGCGCACCAACGTGCGGTTCCGCTATCAGCCCGAGCACCTGAAGGTCTTCAACATCGGCTACCGTTATCTGCGCAGCGATGGCGGCAACAACGACCTGCGCGACATCGACGTCTCGGCCCAGTGGCCGCTCGGTGGGCGGTGGTATGGTGTCGGGCGAGTGACCCGTTCGATCGAGGAGAAGCGCACCACCGAGGCGCTGCTCGGACTCGAGTACGTCAGCCGCTGTGGTTGCTGGGCGATGCGCACTGCGCTGCACCGCTTTGCGATCAACCCGGATGACGTGAATACTGCGCTGTTCTTCCAGCTGGAACTGACCGGCCTCGGCGGCATCGGCTCCAGTCCCATCAAGCTGCTGCGTCGCAGCGTGCCGGGTTACGGCGTGATCAATGAACCGGTCGCCGATCCCTATTTCGGCAATTGAAGCCCCCTGAAAGGTTGCTGCTTGCAATGAACATTCGAGCCTGGTTTTCCCGCATCCTCCGTCCGCTGTGCTGTGCCGCGCTGGCGCTGGCCGTCGTGCATGGCAGCGCGGCGCTGGCACAGCGCTCGATCCCGGTCGACCGCGTCGTCGCCGTGGTCGGCGACGAGGTGATCACCTATCTGCAGCTGCGCGATGGCATCCGCAACGTGGTCGGCCAGTTGCAGCAGCAGAACATCGAGCTGCCGCCGGTCAATGTGCTCGAGGAGCAGGTGCTCGAGCGCATGATCCTCGAGCGCGCCCAACTGCAGGCCGCCCGCGAGCGTGGCATCCGTGTCGACGACGCCACCATGGCGCGTGCCGTCGCCCGGGTGGCGGAGAACAACAACCTGAGCGAGACCGAGCTGCGCGAGGCGCTGGAGCGTGACGGCATCGCATGGACGGCCTTCCGCGAGAGCGTGCGCAACGAGATCGTGATCAGCCGGCTGCGCGAAGCCGAGGTCGAGAGCAAGATCGTCGTCACCGACGCGGAGATCGACAGTTTCCTGGCGAGCAACGCCGACGCCTTCGGCAGCAAGGAGGTGCTGGTGGCGCACGTGCTGATCCGCGTGCCCGAGAACGCGCCGCAGGATCGTGTGGCGGAACTCAACCGCAAGGCCGAGGAAGTGCTGCGTCGCCATGCTGCCGGCGAACCCTTCGAGCAGCTTGCAGCCGCCTTCTCCGATGCGCAGGACGCAACCGACGGCGGCGTCATCGGCTGGCGCTCGCAGGACCGCCTGCCGGCACTGTTCGCAGAAGCCGTCGAAGGCCTGCGTCCGGGCGAAGTCTCGCCGATCATGCGCAGTGCTGCCGGCCTGCACATCGTCAAGCTGCTCGATACACGCGGCGGGGCCGCGCAGGTGGCGGAGAAGGTCGCACAGACGCGCGCCCGCCACATCCTGATCAAGACTTCGGAGGTCCTTCCGGACGCCGAGGTCGAGGCCCGCCTGCTGGCGCTGCGTGAGCGCATCGCGATGGGCGGTGAGAGTTTCGAGGAGCTTGCCAAGGTGCATTCCGAGGATCTTTCTGCCGCTCGCGGCGGCGATCTCGGTTGGGTCCATCGCGGCGACACCGTGCCCGATTTCGAGCGGGCCATGGATGCACTGCAGATCGACGAGATCAGTCAGCCGGTGAAGTCACCTTTCGGCTGGCACCTCATCCAGGTGCTCGAACGGCGGGTGCAGGACGTGTCCGGCGACCGCCTGCGTGCCGTGGCGCGCAATGCACTGCGCGAACGCAAGGCCGAAGAAGCCTACGAGAACTGGCTCAGCGAGTTGCGTGACGCGACCTACGTCGAGATCCGGCTGGATCGCTGAAAATGGGTAAAACCCACGTCGTTGCCGTCACTGCCGGCGAGCCGGCCGGCATCGGCCCGGAATTGTGCGCCCAGCTGGCCCTGCATTACTGGGGCGTGCAGCCGGTCGTGATCGGCAGCCTGGCACTCCAGCAGCAACGTCTCGGCGCCCTGGCCGGTCAGGTGCGCGTACGTGCCTGGCAGCCCGGTCAGCCGCATGAAGCGGGCGTGCTCGACGTGCTCGACGTCCCGCTCGCCGCCCCCTGCCGGACCGGTGTCGTCGACCCCGCCAACGCCGCCCATGTGCTGGCCATGCTCGATCGCGCCATCGACGGCTGCCTGTCCGGCGAGTTCGCCGCCATGGTCACCGCGCCGGTGCACAAGGCGGTCATCAACGAGGCCGGCATCGCCTTTTCCGGCCACACCGAATATCTCGCCGAACGCACCGCCACGCCGCGCGTGGTGATGATGCTGGTGGGCGGTGGCTTGCGCGTGGCGCTGGTCACCACCCACCTGCCGCTGTCCGCCGTGCCGGCCGCCATCACGCCGGCCGTGCTGGAAGAGACGCTGCGCATCCTGCACCGCGATCTGGTTGGGCGTTTCGGCATTGCCAACCCGCGCATCCTCGTCGCCGGCCTCAACCCGCATGCGGGCGAGGGCGGTCACATGGGGCGCGAGGAGATCGAAGTCATCGAGCCGGTGCTGGCAAAGTTGCGCGCCGAGGGCATGTGCCTGATCGGCCCATTGCCGGCCGATACGCTGTTCGTGCCGCACACACTCGAGCAGGGCGACGCAGTGCTGGCCATGTACCACGACCAGGGCCTGCCGGTGCTCAAGCACGCCAGCTTCGGCGGCGGCGTGAATGTGACCCTGGGCCTGCCCATCGTGCGCACCTCGGTCGATCACGGCACCGCGCTGGATCTGGCCGGTTCGGGGCGCGCTGACCCCGGCAGTCTGTTCGCTGCGATGGAGCTCGCCGTCGACATCGTGGGCCGCCATCATGACTGAGCACCGCGCGCGCAAGCGCTTCGGGCAGAACTTCCTGTCCGACCCCAACATCATCCGCAAGATCGTTGACGCCATCCGCCCGCAGCCGGGCGAGACCATGGTCGAGATCGGCCCCGGTCTGGGCGCCATGACCGATCCCATCGTCGAGCGTGTCGGCCATCTGCACGTGGTCGAGATCGACCGTGACCTGATCGCGCGGCTCAAAAGCCACTACGGCCCCGATCAGCTCACCATCCACGAGGGCGATGCGCTGGCCTTCGATTTCGCCTCGCTCGGCACCCCGCTGCGCGTGGTCGGCAACCTGCCCTACAACATCTCCACGCCGCTGCTGTTCCATCTGGCGGGCTTTGCCGACGGCGTGCGTGACATGCATTTCATGCTGCAGAAGGAAGTCGTGCTGCGCATGGCGGCCGAACCCGATGCGCCTGACTACGGCCGTCTGTCGGTGATGTTGCAGCAGCGCTTCGCGATGGCGCGACTGTTCGACGTGCCGCCCGGCGCCTTCCGTCCCGAGCCCAAGGTCACCTCGAGCATCGTGCGCATGGTCCCGCTGCCCGCGGATCGTCCCAGGCCGGATGACGAAGCCCTGTTCGGCCGCATCGTCGCCGCTGCCTTCGGCCAGCGCCGCAAGACCCTGCGCAACACCCTGCGAGAATTCCTGACGGATGCCGACTTCGAGGCGCTGGCGCTCGACCCCGGCCTGCGCGGCGAACGTCTCACCGTTGCCGACTACATCGCCATCGCCAATCACGTTTCACGGCAGGCTGGGTAGATCGCGCTGAGGTGCGGGGGAATGAAGCCCTCGCCTCAATCCTTCGGGCAGGTATTGATCCCGAACAGGGTATACGCCGGACAGGTCCCCATCAGACCGGTGACCAGCGGCAGTACGCCGATCCAGGTCCAGGGCGTGCCGGTGTCCATGACGGCCAGTGCGATCAGCACCAAACCGGCGACGATACGGATGGTCTTGTCGATGGAGCCGACGTTCTTGGTCATGAGGGGTTTTTCCTTCAAAGGCTGAATTCGGCCATGACCGGCGCGTGGTCGGAGGGGCGTTCGAGCTTGCGTGGCGTCTTGTCCACGCTGCAGGCGGTGCAGTTCTCGGCCAGCGGCGGCGTGACCAGGATGTGGTCGATCCTCAGACCGTAGTTGCGGCGAAAAGCGCCCATGCGGTAGTCCCACCACGAGAAGCTCTTCTCCGGCTGGGCGAACAGGCGGAAGGCGTCCTTCAGGCCCAGCGCCTCCAGCCGGAAGAAGGCGGCGCGTTCCGGTTCGGAGACGTGGATCTCGTCGCTCCAGTCGGGGTGGGCATCGCGGTCCTCGGGGGCGATGTTGAAGTCGCCGACCAGCGCGAGCCGCGGGTGGGCGGCGATCTCGTCCTTCACCCAGGCGGTGAGGGCTTCGAGCCAGCGCAGCTTGTAGTCGAACTTGTCCGAGCCGACGGCCTGGCCGTTGGGGAAGTAGCCGCAGATCACGCGCACCCCGTCCACGGTGGCGGCGATGATGCGCTTCTGCTCATCGGCGAAGCCGGGGATGTCGCGCACCACGTCCTGCGCGTCACTGCGGGTGAGCAGGGCGACGCCGTTGTAGGTCTTCTGTCCGTTGAACACCGCCTTGTAGCCGGCGGCCTCGATCTCGGCCAGCGGAAAGGCCTTGTCCTCGCACTTGAGTTCCTGCAGGCCCAGCGCGTCGGGCCGGTTGGTGGCCAGCCAGTCGAGCAGGTGCGGCAGGCGCACCTTGAGCGAATTGACGTTCCAGCTTGCGATCTTCACGCCGCCACCATGCCGCTGTGGCGCAGCAGCGCGTCCACCCTGGGCTCGCGGCCGCGGAAGGCCTTGAAGGATTCGATGGCCGGGCGGCTGCCGCCGACGGCGAGGATCTCGCGCCAAAAGCGTTCGCCGGTGACCGGGTCAAGCAGAGAGCCGCTCTGGGCGCCGGCTTCCTCGAAGGCCTCGAAGGCGTCCGCCGACAGCACTTCGGCCCACTTGTAGCTGTAGTAGCCGGCCGCGTAGCCGCCCGCGAAGATGTGCGAGAAGCTGTGCGGGAAGCGATGCCACTCCGGCGGGGTGATGACCGCCACCTCGCGGCGCACGTCCGTCAGCTGCTGCATCACGCGCGCTACCGGCACGCGGTCGCCCTCGGGCTGAAGCTGGCTGTGGATGAGCAGGTCGAACATCGAGAATTCGAGCTGGCGCACGGTCTGCATGCCGCTCTGGAAGTTCTTGGCGGCGATCATCTTGTCGTACAGCGCGCGCGGCAGCGGCTCATTGGTGTCGACGTGGGCGGTCATGCCGGAGAGCACGTCCCACTCCCAGCAGAAGTTCTCCATGAACTGGCTGGGCAGTTCGACCGCGTCCCATTCGACGCCGTGGATGCCGGACACCGCGACCTCGTCGATCTGCGTGAGCAGGTGGTGCAGGCCGTGGCCGGCTTCGTGGAACAGGGTCTGCACGTCGTCGTGGCTGAAGGTGGCCGGTTTGCCGGCGGTGGGGCCGGAGAAGTTGCACACCAGATAGGCCACCGGCGTCTGCATGCCTTCGCGTGCGCGCATGCGGCTGCGCGCCGAATCCATCCATGCGCCGCTGCGTTTGGTTTCGCGCGCGTGGAGGTCGAGGTAGAAGTGGCCGATGGTGGTGCCGTCGCGCTCGATGCGGAAGAAGCGCGCGTCGGTGTCCCAGGTGGGTGCCTGGTCGGGGAAGATGGTGACGCCGTACAGGCGCTGCACCACGCCGAACAGACCGTCGATGACCTTGGGCTCGGGGAAGTACTGCTTCACCTCCTGCTCGGAGAAGGCGTAGCGCGACTGGCGCAGCTTCTCGGAGGCGTAGCCGACGTCCCACGGCTGCAGTTCGGTCAGCCCCAGTTCGCGTGCGGCGAAGTCACGCAGTTCGGAGAGGTCGCGTTCGGCGAAGGGTTTGGCCTTGGCGGCGAGTTCGCGCAGGAAGTCGAGTACCTGGGCGGGCGAATCGGCCATCTTCGGCACCAGCGAGACTTCGGCGAAATTCGCGTAGCCGAGCATGTTGGCCTCCTCGGCGCGCAGCGCGAGGATACGGCCGATGAGCGGGCCGTTGTCGAGCGCGGCGTCGCCGAATTCGGAGGCGCGCGTGGCGTAGGCGCGGTACATGCGCTCGCGCAGGGCGCGGCTGTCGGCGTACTGCATCACCGGCAGGTAGGACGGCATGTGCAGCGTGAACTTCCAGCCCGGCTTGCCGGCCTTCTCGGCGGCAGCGCGGGCGGCGGCGATGACGTCGTCGGGCAGGCCGGCGAGATCGGCTTCATTGTCGATCCACTCGGCGTGGGCATTGGTGGCGTCGAGCAGGTTCTCGGAGAACTTCGCGGCGAGTGCCGAGAGTTCTTCCTGGATCTGCTTGAAGCGCGGCTTGTCGGCATCCGGCAGTTCGGCACCGGCCAGCCGGAAATCGCGCACTTCATGGTCGAGGATGCGCTGGCGCACCGGTGACAGCGTGGTGTACTCGGCGCTGTCGCGCAGCGCGCGGTACTTCTCGAACAGCGCGAGGTTCTGGCCGATCTCGGCATAGAAGCTGGAGACCTCGGGCAGCATGTGGTTGTAGGCCTCGCGCCACTCCGGCACGTCGAACACGCTGTGCAGGTGGCCGACCACGCCCCAGGCGCGGCCGAGGCGCTCGCCGGCTTCGGTCAGCGGTGCGACGAAGCCGTCCCAGGTGGGGGTGGCCGGATCGGAGACCTTCTCGTCGATGAGGCGACGGTTCTCGTCGATCAGTTCGCGGATGGCGGGTTCGACATGCTCCGGACGGATGGCGTCGAAACGGGGCAGGGTGGTGAAGTCGAGCAACGGATTGGACATGGGGCCTCGGTCGGATGAAACGTCACGGGAATCTACGCAAAGAAGGGCGATGCTTTGAAACCCGGTGGCAAGATCCTTAAAATCGATCGAAATGAGTAGGCCTGACGAAAATTTTTAATGATCCTTGCGGGGATACAATCCGCCAAGTAGGACGCGTTTCTTCACGAAATAATTCTCCTGTAAAAAAGCTAAGGATGTTTCATGACATCTCACTAATCCCGCCGAAAAGCATTGCGGGACTCTTTTCAGTACTCGCTTGACGGGTATAAGTTCATTCACGAAATAATTCTCCTGTAAAAAACACAGGAGAATTATTTCTAATTCACTAATTTCTCAACAGAAGAAACAGGAGAGCGTTGAACAGGGACCAGACGAGACTCATCCCCGTTGCGCCCAGACAGATCATG
>JBFHJY010000004.1:0-24159 GCA_041595655.1 Azoarcus sp. | reverse complement strand
TGCAGGAAGAAAAGGTCGAGTATGTTTTCGGCTATCCCGGTGGCGCCGTCCTCTATATCTACGATGCGCTTTTCCGCCAGGAACAGGTACGCCACGTACTCACCCGTCATGAGCAGGCCGCCGTGCACGCCGCTGACGGGTACGCGCGCAGCACCGAGTCTGTCGGCGTCGCGCTGGTGACTTCCGGCCCGGGCGCGACCAATGCCGTGACCGGTATCGCGACGGCTTTCTGTGACTCGATCCCGATGGTGATCGTCACCGGCCAGGTGCCGACCGCCGCCATCGGCCAGGACGCATTCCAGGAAGTCGACACCGTGGGCATAACCCGCCCCTGCGTGAAGCACAACTTCCTCGTCAAGGACGTGAAGGACATCGCCGCCACCATGAAGAAGGCCTTCATGCTGGCGCGTACCGGCCGTCCCGGCCCGGTGCTGGTCGACATCCCCAAGGATGTGTCCACGCACAAGTGCAAGTACGAATACCCGGCCGAAGTCACGATGCGCTCGTACAACCCGGTGATCAAGGGCCATCAGGGCCAGATCCGCAAGGCCGTGCAGCTGCTGCTCGAAGCCAAGCGTCCGATGATCTATTCCGGTGGCGGCGTGATCCTGTCCAACGCCTCGGAACAGCTCACCAAGCTCACGCGCCTGCTCGGTTTCCCGATCACCAACACGCTGATGGGTCTGGGTGGCTATCCGGCCAGCGACAAGCAGTATCTGGGCATGCCGGGCATGCACGGCACCTATGAAGCCAACATGGCCATGCACTTCTCCGACGTGCTGCTGGCCGTGGGTTCGCGCTTTGACGACCGTGTCATCGGCAACCCGGCGCACTTCGCCGAGGAGCCGCGCAAGATCATCCATATCGACGTCGATCCGTCGTCGATCTCCAAGCGCGTGAAGGTGGATGTGCCGATCGTCGGCGACGTGCGCGACGTGCTCGACGAGATGATCCGCCAGATCGAATCCGGCGAGGCCCGCCCCGACAAGGAAGCGCTGGCCGCGTGGTGGAAGCAGGTGGCCGAATGGCAGAGCCGCAACTGCATGCAGTACAAGAATTCGGACGAGATCATCAAGCCGCAGTACGTGGTACAGAAGCTGTGGGAAGTCACCAACGGAGAGGCCTTCGTGACCTCCGACGTCGGGCAGCACCAGATGTGGGCCGCGCAGTACTACCGCTTCGACAAGCCGCGTCGCTGGCTCAACTCCGGCGGCCTCGGCACCATGGGCGTCGGCCTGCCGTATGCGATGGGCGCGCAGCTCGCGCACCCGGACGCGCAGGTGGCCTGCATCACCGGCGAGGCCTCGATCCAGATGTGCATCCAGGAACTGTCCACCTGCAAGCAGTTCCGCCTGCCACTGAAGATCGTCAACCTCAACAACGGCTATCTGGGCATGGTGCGTCAGTGGCAGCAGCTGTTCCACGGCGGCCGCTACTCCGAGTCGTACATGGATTCGCTGCCCGACTTCGCCAAGCTGGCCGAGTCCTATGGCCACGTCGGCATCCAGGTGCGTAACCCGGCCGACGTCGAGAGCGCCCTGCGTCGCGCCTTCACCGAGCACAAGGACGAACTGGTCTTCCTCGACTTCATCGTGGATCCGACCGAGAACGTTTATCCGATGGTCCAGGGCGGCAAGGGTCTCACCGAGATGATCCTGTCGGCCGAAGACCTGTAAAACGCCAACACGCCGGCGGACCGCGGCTCACCCCTGTCGCGGTCTCCGGCGAGGCCCCACCGGGCTTCGCCGGCACGGAACACCCTCGGCGGTGCTCCGCTGCGACGGACAGCAAGGCTCCAACCGACCCTCCCCCGGGAATTGAACATGAGACACGTCATCTCCCTGCTGATCGAGAACGAAGCCGGCGCCCTGTCGCGCGTCTCGGGCCTGTTCTCGGCCCGCGGTTACAACATCGAATCGCTCACCGTCGCCCCGACCGAAGACCCGTCGATGTCGCGCATGACCATCGTCACGATCGGCTCGGACGACATCATTGAGCAGATCACCAAGCAGCTGAACAAGCTCGTCGAAGTCATCAAGGTCGTCGACATTTCCGAGTCCGCTCACGTCGAGCGCGAACTGATGCTGGTCAAGGTGCGCGCGACCGGCAAGGATCGCGAGGAAATGAAGCGCATGGTGGAGATCTTCCGCGCGCGCATCATCGACGTCACCGAGGCCTCCTACGTCATCGAACTGACCGGCGACCAGACCAAGCTTGACGCTTTCATTGCTGCCATCGACGCCGATCTGATTCTGGAGACGGTGCGCTCCGGTGTATGCGGCGTCGGCCGCGGCGACCGCATCCTGAAGATCTGATTTGAACCGCTGTCCGTCGCGCGGAACGCGTGGCGGAACGCTCCCTTTCTGCCAAAAGAAGCAACCGAACCACTGCGAGGAAACGATGAAAGTTTATTACGACAAGGACGCCGACCTCTCCCTCATCAAGAAGATGAAGGTCACCATCGTCGGCTACGGCTCCCAGGGCCACGCCCACGCCCAGAACCTGGCCGACTCCGGCGTCAAGGTCACCGTCGGCCTGCGCAAGGATGGCGCCTCGTGGGAAAAGGCCAAGGCCGCCGGCCTGAAGGTCGAGGAGATCAGCAAGGCCGTGAAGGGCGCCGACCTGGTGATGATGCTGCTGCCGGACGAGAACATCCCGCAGGTCTACAAGAATGAAGTCGAGCCGAACATCAAGAACGGCGGCGTGCTGGCCTTCGCCCACGGCTTCAACGTGCATTACAACCAGGTCGTGCCGCGCGCCGATCTGGACGTGATCATGATCGCGCCGAAGGGTCCGGGCCACACCGTGCGCTCCGAGTACCTCAAGGGCGGCGGCGTGCCGACCCTGATCGCGCTGTATCAGGACAAGTCGGGCAAGGCCCACGATATCGCCCTGTCCTACGCTGCGGCCAACGGCGGCACCAAGGGTGGTGTGATCGAGACTAACTTCCGCGAAGAGACCGAAACCGACCTGTTCGGCGAGCAGGCCGTGCTGTGTGGCGGCGCCGTCGAGCTCATCAAGGCCGGCTTCGAGACCTTGGTGGAAGCCGGCTACGCGCCCGAGATGGCCTACTTCGAGTGCCTGCACGAGATGAAGCTGATCGTCGACCTGATGTACGAGGGCGGCATCGCCAACATGAACTACTCGATCTCGAACAACGCCGAGTACGGCGAATACGTGACCGGCCCGGAAGTCATCAACGACGCCTCGCGCGCCGCGATGCGCAATGCGCTCAAGCGCATCCAGACCGGCGAGTACGCCAAGCAGTTCATCGCCGAGGGCAACAGCAACTACCCGTCGATGACCGCCTACCGCCGCCTGAACGCCGCGCACCAGATCGAGACCGTCGGCGCCCAGCTGCGCTCGATGATGCCGTGGATCAGCAAGAACAAGCTGGTCGACCAGTCGAAGAACTGATCGTCACCCGCTGACAGGACGGGGCGGTGCGATGCGGTCTTCCGCTCGCCCGCCCCGTTTCCGTTGACCGCTGCGCTACAATTGCCCCCCATGAACGAAGACGCCGACGACAACGTGCAGGACAACTACAGCCCGCCCCCGCCGCAGCCAAGCCGGCGACGCGGGATCTACATCCTGCCCAACCTGTTCACCACGGCTGCCCTGTTCGCAGGCTTCTACGCCATCGTGCAGGCCATGCAGGGGCGTTTTGACAATGCTGCCGTGGCGATCTTCGTGGCCATGGTGCTCGACGGCCTCGACGGTCGCGTCGCACGCCTGACGAACACCCAGAGCGCGTTCGGCGCCGAGTACGACTCACTCGCCGACATGGTTTCCTTCGGCGCGGCGCCGGCTCTGGTGGTGTATGAATGGGCGCTCAAGGATCTCGGCAACCTCGGCTGGATCGCCGCCTTCATCTACTGCGCCGGCGCCGCGCTGAGGCTGGCACGCTTCAACACCACCATCGATTCGGTGGACAAGCGTTTCTTTCAGGGCCTGCCGAGCCCTGCTGCGGCAGCGCTGGTGGCAGGCCTGGTGTGGGTGATGAACGACAACGGCGTTTCCGGCTCGGACGTGCTCTGGTTCGCAGCCCTGCTCACCGTGTTCGCCGGTCTGTCGATGGTCAGCAACGTGCTGTTCTGGAGCGGCAAGGACATCAACCTGCGCAAGAGCGTGCCGTTCATCGTCGTTATCGCCGTGGTGCTCGGCTTTGCGCTGGTGTCGACCTATCCGGCCGGCGTGCTGTTCGCGCTGTTCCTGGTGTATGCGGCATCGGGCTACGTGATTCTCGGCTGGCGCTGGCTGCGCCGCCGACGTGCCGCCAGCCAGGACACCCCGACGCCGGGCGGACAGTGAAAGTCACCCGTTCGCAGCGGACGCCTGCCTGGAAGGTGCGGTAGCCCGGGCGTAAAGCACGACGCAGACGAACAGCGCCGCCGACAGCAGCGCCTCGATGAGCGCCAGGGAGCCCGACAGCCCCTCATCCCACGCGCGCATCACCCCTTCCGTGAAATACAGCAGGATCAGCATCGACAACCACTGGTAGGTGTAGCGGCGCCCCTTCAGCACACCGAATACCGCAGCCAACAGCGGAACGACCTTGAGCATCATCCACGACCCCCCCGGACGCAGGGGTGCGAGCCAGGCTTCCCATGCGACGCACAGGACGATCAGCGCGATCAGCAACGCACTGGACAGAAGGTTGAGGCTTCGGATGCTCATGGATTGCCTGCAAGTCTGACTGCGGTTTCGGCGACGCGCCGCCCGAGGGCCTGCGCCAGCCGCTTCTCTTCTTCGGTCAGTCGCGAGTTGCCATCCGGCCCGGCAACGTGACTGGCACCATAGGGCGTACCGCCGCTTTGCGTGCGATTGAGATCGGGCTCGCCATAGGGAATGCCGACGATCAGCGCGCCGTGGTGGAGCAGCGGCAGCATCATCGTCAACAACGTCGCCTCCTGGCCACCATGCAGACTGGCCGTGGATGTGAACACCCCGGCCGGCTTGCCGGCCAATGCCCCATTCACCCAGGCCCCGGCGAGACCGTCAAGAAAGTACTTCATCGGCGCAGCCATGTTGCCGAAGCGGGTCGGACTGCCCAGCACAAGGCCGATGCACTCCTCCAGATCAGACGCTTCGACGTAAGGCGGCCCGTCTGCGGGCACTTCATCCTCGACGGCTTCGCACACCGTCGAGACTTTCGGCACCGTGCGAACGCGTGCGCCCACACCGGGCACCGCGTGCACCCCGCGCGCAACCTCTTCGGCCAGGGCGCGCACCGAACCGCGGTGGCTGTAGTACAGGACGAGAACCTCTTTCATCACGACACCGAAACACTCAATGGCGCGAATTATACGCGAGCCACCCTTCCCGCGACTGCCACCAGACTTGTTCCGACCTTGCTTGTGGCGAGCGGATCAGCTATATTCACGCGTTTCCCGAATTCACCTGCAGGAAGTCCACATGGTCGTCATTCGTCTTGCCCGTGGTGGCGCCAAGAAGCGCCCCTTCTTCAACATTGTCGCTGCCGACAAGCGTGACCGTCGCGACGGTCGCTTCATCGAGCGTGTCGGGTACTACAACCCGGTCGCGTCCGAGGGCGAAAAAGGCATCGTGATCAACGCCGAGCGCCTCGAGCACTGGGTCAAGAACGGCGCCAAGGTGTCCGACACGGTCGCCCGCCTGGTCAAGCAGTCCGCCAAGTCGGCGGCCTGAGGACTTGATCCCGTCATGATCGTCATGGGGCGCATCGTCGCCCCTTTCGGCATCAAGGGCTGGGTACGCGTCGCCCCGTTCGGAGATGATCCCGAACGCTGGGGTGAAATGCCGCAGTGGTGGATCAGTCGCGACGACAACGCGCCCGCAGAAGCCTGGCAGGCCGTCGACGTGACCGAATGCCGCACGCACGGCACCAGCCTGATCGCCGCGCTGGAGCAGGTTGCCGACCGCAATGCCGCCGAGGCCGTGAAAGGCTGGTTTGTCGGCGCGCCTCGTGAGGCCATGCCGGAGCCCGGCGAGGAAGAGTATTACTGGGCCGACCTGGTCGGCCTCGCCGTCCTGAACAAGGAAGGTGAAACGCTCGGCACGGTGGCCGGGCTGATGAGCACCGGCGCGCACGATGTCTTGCGCGTCGTCGATGGTGACACCGAACGGCTGATTCCCTTCGTCGCGGCTTACGCGCTGGAGGTTGATCTCACGGCCGGTCGCATCACCGTCGACTGGCAGAAGGACTGGTAAGGCGTGGCGGAAGCCACCCTGCCCCGACGTTTCGACGTCGTCACGCTGTTCCCGGAAATGTTCGCGGCGCTTACGGCCAGCGGCATTACCCGGCGGGCGCAGGAGCGAGGGCTGTACGCGATCGGCTTTCACAGCCCGCGTGACTTCGCGACCAACGCGCACCGCACGGTGGACGATCGCCCCTTCGGCGGCGGCCCCGGCATGGTGATGATGGCTGAACCGCTGGAGCAGGCGCTCGCCGCGGCAAAGGCTGCGCAGGCCGAGGCTTCCGGACGGGCCGGCAGGGTAATCTACCTGTCGCCACAAGGCCGCAAGCTGGACCACGGCAAGGTCCTGGAGCTGACCGCAGAGACGGAACTGATCCTGCTGTGCGGTCGCTACGAAGGTATCGACCAGCGCGTCCTGGACGACTGCGTCGATGAGGAAATATCGCTCGGAGACTTCGTGCTTTCAGGCGGAGAGTTGCCGGCGATGGTGTTGCTCGATGCAATCATCCGGCAACTGCCGGGAGCGCTGAACGACAGCGACTCGGCCTTGGAAGACTCCTTCGTGGACGGGTTGCTGGACTGCCCGCACTACACACGGCCGGAAGTTCATCGCGGCCGACGCGTGCCGGACGTGCTGCTGTCGGGCAACCATGCGGCGATCCGCCGCTGGAGACTGAAGCAGTCTCTGGGCAGGACATGGCTGCTGCGCCCTGAATTGATCGAGGCGCGCAGGCTGAGCAAGGAAGAATCGAAACTGCTTGAGGAATTCAGGCAGGAACTGGGGAGCGAGGGCGAAAAGCCCGGACACCCGCCGAGAAGGGCCTGAAACGGCCCGGTACAAAGCGTCTGCATCAGGTAACACTGCTCTGCAGGCAAGAGCCCGAAGGGCCATACAACAAACGGAGTTGGAACAATGGATCTGATCCAGAAACTCGAGCAGGAAGAAATCGCACGTCTGAGCGAAGGCAAGACCATCCCTGAGTTCGGCCCCGGCGACACCGTCGTCGTGCAGGTCAAGGTCAAGGAAGGCACCCGCGAGCGTCTGCAGGCATACGAAGGCGTGGTAATCGCCAAGCGCAACCGCGGCCTGAACTCGAACTTCATCGTGCGCAAGATCTCGTCCGGCGAAGGCGTCGAGCGTACCTTCCAGACCTACTCGCCGCTGGTCGCCAGCATCGACGTGAAGCGTCGCGGTGACGTCCGTCGCGCCAAGCTGTACTACCTGCGCCAGCGCTCGGGCAAGTCGGCACGCATCAAGGAAAAGCTCAACTACAAGGCCCGCCGTCCGCAGGCCTGAGCGAGCTCGACGGTCACAGGACCGTCACCCTGGAAAAAGGACTTCCCGCGGGAAGTCCTTTTTTTATCCGTCGCCGTAGCGGATGCGCTGGCAGCTCAGCGCCGCTCGACACGCACCAGCATGGCCGTTGCGGCCAGCAGAAACAGGGCCGAAGGCGTGATTGCCGCCAGTGCGGGCGGCCAGGCATTGATCAAGCCGAGGTTTCCGAACAGACCGTTGAGCATGTGAAAACCGATGCCAAGCATCACGCCGAGGAACACCTTCACGCTGACCGCGCCCATGCGGTCATGCACCAGCGCAAAAGGCAGCGCCAGCGCCATCATCACGAACACCGCCAACGGGTAAGTGAGCTTCTTCCAGAGGGCGATCTCGAAACGCTGGGTATCCTGGCGGTTGTCCCTCAGATGCGAGATGTAGGTCACCAGCGTACCCAGCGACATGCGCTCCGGCGACACCATCAGAACGCTGAATACCCTCGGCGTCAGCTGTGAAGCCCAGTCATCGGCATCACGCCGGATCAGCCTCACCGCATCATCCTCGAAATGCGTCTCGACGATCCCGGACAACTTCCACACACCGGCCGCCTCATCGAACCGACCGCTGCGCGCGACGCGGACTGACCGGAGCCGGCGCTCCTCATCGAAGTCATGGATGCGGACACCGCGAATGGTGCCGTCAGGAAAGACGGTGCTGACATTGATGTAGTCATCCTCGTCCTTCACCCACACGCCCGATTCGAGCTGGCTCGACATCGCCGATCCGGTCGCCGCAAGCCGCCACTGCTGCGCAGCCTGTTCGGCAGAAGGCGCGACCAGCTCTCCGACCGCAAACGTCAGCACAACGAAGATCGAACCGATACCGGCGAGTGTCCGCAACATGCGCCCGGTAGACATGCCGGAGGCTCGCATCACGGTGATCTCGGAGTGGCGTGCGAGCGTGGTCAGCGCATACAGCGTGCCGATCAGCACGACGATCGGAAGCAGTTCATACACACGCCCGGGCAGCAGCAAACCAACATATACGGCAGCATCGAGCACGCCATAACCGCCCTTGCCGAGGTCTTCAAGCTCATTGACGAAATCGAAGAAGGCGAACAGGCCGAGGAAGGCCAGCAGCAGGATGCCCGTACCAAGAATGATCTCACGCGCCAGATGGCGACTGACGACGCTCAGCAAGCTCATGCGCGCGCCCGCCAGAACGGTGACAGCGATAGACGCCGGTAGAACAGCGCCGCAAGCAGGCCGAGCACCAGCAGGTGCGGCAACAGGATCGCCGACCAGAATCCGATGCGCTCCTGACCCACCCAGGCGTCGCCGATGCTGATGACGTTGCTGTAGGTCAGGTAGGCCAGCACAGCAACAAGCAGATTCGCACCCCGGCCGGCGCGCGGATTGACGAACGACAGCGGGATGGCCAGAAAGGCCAGCATCATCGCGGCTACCGGCAGATTGACGCGCGAGGACAGTTCACCCAGATGCCGCGCCGTCGGTTCGCGCATCAGGTCGAGCGTGGTGGTCGTGCGCGTGCGCACCGAGGGACTGACCGCACGCCGCTGGTCAATCAGCACGTGATAGGTCTCGAACCGCGTCACCCGGTAGTCGGCCTGACCCGGCTCACCATCGTAGCGCCATCCCTGCTCCAGCACGAGGAAGCGGTCGCCGTTGGGCAGCACTTCGATCCGGCCGGCCTCGGAGGCAATCACACTGGAACCGCTCTGCTGTCGGTCGCTGACAAAGACATTGCCCAGCCGTGCACCACCGTCCTCCACGCTTTCAACGTAGAAAATGCGCTGTCCGCCCGGCGATTCACGGAACACGCCTGGCGCCACCCGCGTCGTGTCATCACGGCTCTCCAGCTCGGCCCGAAAGGCCTCGCTCTGCTTGCTGGCCCATGGCGTGATCAGCAGCGTCATCACACCGATCACCACAGCGATCGGCAGCGCGAAACGCATCACCGGCGCGATGAAGGCCGTCAACGGCAGTCCGGAAGAAAACCACACCACCATCTCGCTGTCGCGGTAATAGCGCGACAGCGTGATCAGCACGGACACGAACAAGGTCAGACTCAGCACCACCGGCAACTGGGCAAGGGCGCCGAAGCCGATCAGCGCCATCACGGCATCGGGCGGCACACGCCCACCTGCAGCCTGGCCCAGCATGCGGATCAGGATGACACTGACGAGGATTGCAAACAGGGCCACGAACAGGGCCAGTGCAGAACTGCGAAACTCCCTCAGGAGCGCATTGCGGAAGATCATCGCATCCAGCCCCCCGCACCGCAGATGGCGCGCTGACAGATAATGGCTTCGGGGCATGGAAACATCACCAACCTTCCGAGTGCAGCGCAAACAAGCCTGTTTTGACGGCCTCGCGGCACACGGTGATAATCGACCGTACTTTCACGAGGTTTGCATGAGGAGAAGAGCAGTGGAATTTACCATAAAGGCCGGCAGCCCCGCCAAACTCGCCACCGGCGCGATCATCGTCGGACGGGATGCCGACGGGAAGTCGCCAGACCCGGCGTATGCGGCGCTGAACGCGGCTTCGGGCGGCAAGCTCGAACGTCTGGCGGCCCGCGGCGACCTCGATGAGCGGGCTGGTTCGCTGATGGTGATTCCGGAGCTCGAAGGCTGTGCGGCCGAGCGCGTGGTGGTGGTCAGCCTCGGCAAGCAGGACGATTTCGGCGACAAGGCCTGGCGCGATGCCGTAACGGCCGCCGGGAAATGGTTGGCCAACGGTCCGGCGCGCAGTGCCGCCGTATCGCTTGCCGAAGCCGTCCCTGCCGGACGCGATGCGGCCTGGACCACGCTCCATGCCGCACGCCTGATCGCCGATGCGACCTATCGCTACGACACCACACGCAGCAAGAACACCAGCGACAAGCCGCGCGGCGCGGACAGCATCGTGCTACTGACCCACGGCAAGGCCACCGCCACGCTCAAGACGGCCGCCGCGCGCGGCGCGGCCATCGCCGAGGGCATGGCGCTGACCAAGGAACTGGGCAACCTGCCGGCCAACATCTGCACCCCCACCCATCTGGCCGAAACCGCTCAGGCCATGGGCCGCGAGTTCAAGTTCAAGGTCGACGTGCTCGAGCGCAAGGACATGGAAAAGCTCGGCATGAACGCCCTGCTGGCCGTGGCGCGCGGCTCGCACCAGCCGCCGAAGTTCATCGTCATGCACTACAAGGGCGGCAAGCCCAAGGACAAGCCGGTCGCGCTGGTCGGCAAGGGCATCACCTTCGACACCGGCGGTATCTCGCTCAAGCCCGCGGCCGAGATGGACGAGATGAAGTACGACATGTGCGGCGCGGCCAGCGTGCTCGGCACCTTCAGGGCGCTCGCCGCGATGCAGTTGCCGATCAACGTGGTGGGCATCATCCCGACCACCGAGAACATGCCCGGCGGTGGCGCCACCAAGCCCGGCGACGTGGTCACCTCGATGAGCGGCCAGACCATCGAGATCCTCAACACCGACGCCGAAGGGCGGCTGGTGCTGTGCGATGCGCTGACCTATGCCGAGCGCTTCAAGCCGGCTGCGGTGGTCGACATCGCGACCCTGACCGGCGCCGTGATCATCGCGCTGGGCAAGATACCCAGCGGACTGATGGCCAACGACGACGAACTGGCCGACGAACTGCTCGCCTGCGGTCAACGTTCCGGCGATCGTGCCTGGCGCCTGCCGATCTGGGACGAGTACCAGGAGCAGCTCAAGAGCAATTTCGCCGACATGGGTAACATCGGAGGCCGCCCCGCCGGCTCGATCACGGCCGCCTGTTTCCTGGCGCGTTACGCCAAGACCTACAAGTGGGCACATCTGGACATTGCGGGCACAGCCTGGGTGTCGGGCGAGGCGAAGGGCGCCACCGGTCGCCCCGTGCCGCTGCTGACCGAGTTCCTGATCGGCCGCAGCCAGGGCTGAGCGCAGCGATGCGGGTCCAGTTCTATCACAATACCGAGGACCCGCTGGCACTCGCCTGCGAACTGGTCGTACGCGCCCACGCAGGCGGCCGCAAGATCGCGCTGCGCCTGGCAGATGCGGACGCCGCGCGCCGCGCGAACCAGTTGCTCTGGACCTTCGACCCTCAGGCCTTCGTGCCGCACGTCGCCGTGGACAGCCCCCTGGCCGGGGAAACCCCGGTAATTCTTGCCGAAGCCGGCCACACCGCACCGTGGCCGCACGACGACCTGCTGTTCAATCTCGCGCACGACGTGCCCCCCGGCTTCGAGGACTTTCGCCTGCTGGTCGAGATCATCGGACGCAGCGAGGCGGAGCGCCTGCCTGCACGCGAACGCTGGATGCACTACAAGAAGCAGGGGCACGCACTGCAGGCCTTCGATTCGGAACGACGGGAAGCGATGTGATGGACAAGGATCTCGAGGAAGACGACGACCTGCTTGAGGCCGATGCCCTGCTGCGCAAGGCCGATGTTCTGCTCGCGCGCGGCAAGGGCTCGGAAGATGTGAGCGATGATGATGATCTGCCGTTGGTCACCGAGATCGTCCCGGCCGAGACCCTGACATCCGGTGTCTGGCCCAAGCCGGAAACCGAACCCGAGCCGGATACCGAGGTCATGGAGCAGCTGGTCGATCTCGACACGGTGATCAAGCGCGAGATCGAAACCTGGCTTTCGCGCGAACTGCCGGAAATCGTCGAGCGCGAACTCGACCTGTTGCGAGAACGCATTCGTGCCGAACTCACCGCCAACATGCGCGTTACGCTGCTTCCGCGCCTGTCCGACGCAATCGCCGTTCGCCTGTCGCCCGCCGGAGTAACGATCAGGCGACGCTGAGGGTGCGCGCATGGGCAGCGAGCAATGCGCCCCACTCTGCGTCTCCGAACAAACCCTGCCGCCTCCGGAACTGTTCCAGGTCGCGCCCCGCCGCCAGGCCGGTGGTCAGCCGGGGACGCATCTTTTCCAGATCGATCAGGGCCGCCTCGAACGAATCGCCATGACGCCGCACCATGACGTGCTTGTCGTACAGACAGCTATGCTGAAGGCGCGCACCATGCAGGCGCCCGAGCATCTCTCCGATAACCGTTGCCATCCGTCCGCGTTCATCCGCGGGAAGATCGCGCCAACCGGTCAGATCTGCGTAGCCGGTCAAGTCTTCGGTGACGACCACCGCCTCGACCCCCTGTGGCGTCCGGCGCACGCCATGGAACACCGGTGACGGAGCACCGATACCAAGCTCACGCATACGCTTCAGGTAGTGCCATTCCCGACTCGTCGTGGGCCAGCCGAACGGATGCCTCCAGGTACGGCAAAGATGGTTGAGCTGACGCTTGACGTAATGAACGCGCCCTTCGCTCAGGACCCGCATCATGCCGCTCCAGCCCTTGCGGCGACGATTGGGTTCCTCTACCCACTCGCCAGCGACATTCCACCAGTAATCGAAATCGCGCCCCGCCATCGCCTTTCCTCTTCAGTTGCGGACGATGCTAACAAAGGACCGTCATGAAATTGTCAATGACACGCGATCATTCCTGAGCATCCGGCCACAGCCAGACCGGAAGGGTCATCACCGCACGTAGTTCGCCCCCGACAGCGCATTTTGACCGGCACCATGCATCACTGTCCGTCGCCGCGGGCAAGGGAGCATGCCCGTTCCGCTATAATCGGCGTCTTTGTCCGCGCACGCACAAGCACAACCATGGAACTCGCCAAAAGCTTCGAACCCGCCGCCATTGAATCCCGCTGGTATCCGGAGTGGGAGTCGCGCGGCCACTTCGACGCCGGGCTCGACAAGGCCAAGCCCAACGCCTTCTGCATCCTGCTGCCGCCGCCCAACGTCACCGGCACGCTGCACATGGGCCACGGCTTCAACCAGACGCTGATGGACAGCCTCACGCGCTACCACCGCATGCGCGGCGATAACACGCTGTGGCAGCCCGGCACCGACCACGCCGGCATCGCCACGCAGATCGTCGTCGAACGCCAGCTCGACGCGCAGGGCGTTAGCCGTCACGATCTGGGCCGCGAGAAGTTCCTCGAAAAGGTGTGGGAGTGGAAGGAATACTCCGGCGGCACCATCACGCGCCAGATGCGCCGCATGGGTACCAGTCCGGACTGGAAGCGCGAACGCTTCACGATGGACGCCGGCCTTTCGAAGATCGTCACCGAGACCTTCGTGCGCCTCTACAACGAAGGACTGATCTACCGCGGCAAGCGGCTGGTGAACTGGGATCCGGTGCTCGGCACCGCGGTTTCCGACCTCGAAGTGGTGTCCGAGGAAGAAGACGGCAAGCTGTATCACATCCTCTACCCGTTCTCCGACGGCCCCATCGACGGGCTGGCCGGCCTGACGGTGGCCACCACCCGCCCCGAGACCATGCTCGGCGACGTCGCGGTGATGGTGCATCCCGAGGACGAGCGCTACGCCCACCTCATCGGCAGGACCGTGCGCCTGCCGATCGCCGGTCGCGACATCCCGATCATCGCCGACGATTACGTCGACCGCGAATTCGGTACCGGCTGCGTCAAGGTCACGCCGGCGCACGACTTCAACGACTACGCGGTGGGCCAGCGCCACAAGCTGGACATGATCGTGATCCTCACGCTCGACGCCGCGGTGCCGGCGCAGGCCGAGGTGTTCGACACCCACGGTCAGCCCAAAGGCACGCTCTCCATGCCGGAAGGCATCGCCGGGCTGGACCGCGTGCCGGCGCGCGACAAGGTGGTGACCGAACTCGAAGCCGCCGGCGTGCTGGTCGAGGTCAAGGCGCACAAGCTGATGGTGCCGCGCGGCGACCGCACCAACGTCGTCATCGAGCCCATGCTCACCGACCAGTGGTTCGTCGCCATGAGCAAACCCGGCGCGGACGGCAAGAGCATCACGCAGAAGGCACTCGACGTGGTCGCCTCCGGCGAGATCAGGTTCTACCCCGAGAACTGGGTCAACACCTACAACCAGTGGCTCAACAACATCCAGGACTGGTGCATCTCGCGCCAGCTGTGGTGGGGCCACCAGATTCCGGCCTGGTACGCGGTCGAGGGCGACACGCGCCGCGTGTGGGTCGCCCATGACGAAGCGGAAGCGAAGGCGCTGGCGGCCAGGGACGGTTATGCCGGCGCGCTCGAACGCGACGAAGACGTGCTCGACACCTGGTATTCGTCGGCGCTATGGCCGTTCTCCACGCTGGACTGGACGCCCGAGTGGCCCGCCAGGTCCAACGACGCGCTGGATCTGTACCTGCCCTCCTCGGTGCTGGTCACCGGCTTCGACATCATCTTCTTCTGGGTCGCGCGCATGGTCATGATGACCACGCACATCACCGGCAAGATTCCGTTCAGGCACGTGTACGTCCACGGCCTGATCCGCGACGCGGAAGGCCAGAAGATGTCCAAATCCAAGGGCAACGTGCTCGACCCGATCGATCTCATCGACGGCATCTCGGTCGACGAGCTGGTCAGGAAGCGCACCTTCGGACTGATGAATCCCAAGCAGGCGGCGAGCATCGAGAAGAAGACGCGCAAGGAATTCCCGGAAGGCATTCCGGCCTTCGGCACCGACGCGCTGCGCTTCACCTACGCCAGCCTCGCCAGCCCCGGCCGTGACATCAAGTTCGATCTCTCCCGCTGCGAGGGCTACCGCAACTTCTGCAACAAGCTGTGGAACGCCACGCGCTTCGTGCTGATGAACTGCGAGGGACAGGACTGCGGCTTCGACCCGCATTCGCCGGAGCAGTGCGCGCCGGGGGGCTATCTGGACTTCTCCTTCGTCGACCGCTGGATCGTGTCGCAGCTGCAGCGCACCGAAGCGGAGGTCGAAAAGCATTTCGCCGACTACCGCTTCGACCTGGTCGCCAAGGCGATCTACGAGTTCGTGTGGGACGAATACTGCGACTGGTACGTGGAGCTGGCGAAGACGCAGATCCAGAACGGGGACGCGGCACAGCAGCGTGCCACGCGCCGCACCCTGCTGCGGGTGCTCGAGACCGTACTGCGTCTGGCCCACCCGCTGATTCCGTTCATCACCGAGGAACTGTGGCAGACCGTGGCGCCGATGGCCGGCCGCAAGGGTACCGACAGCATCATGCTGGCGCCCTACCCGCTCGCCGACATGAGCCGCATCGACGAGGCATGCGAGGCCCGCATGGCGGCACTGAAGGCCATGGTCAACGCCTGCCGCAATCTGCGTGGCGAGATGAACGTCTCGCCGGCACAGCGCCTACCGCTGTCAGTGGCCGGTGATGCCGCAGAAGTGGCGCCCTTCGCACCCTATCTGTCGACACTGGCCCGCCTGTCGGAAGTCGAGCTGGTGAGCGACATCCCCGCCGATGCGCTGGCGCCGGTTGCCGTCGTGGGCGAGCACCGCCTGATGCTGAAGGTCGAGGTCGACATCCAGGCCGAGCGGGAACGCCTCGGCAAGGAAATCGCCCGCCTTGAAGGCGAGGTCGCCAAAGCCAACGGCAAGCTCGGCAATGCCAGTTTCGTCGAACGTGCGCCGGCCGCAGTGGTGGCGCAGGAGCGTGAGCGCCTGGCCGGCTTCATCACCACGCTGGACAAGCTGCGTCCGCAGTACGAAAGACTCTGTCAGAACTGACCGGCATGATCGACACGATCAAAAAAGGCCATCCCGCGGGATGGCCTTTCCGTGCTGCCGGCAAGCTGCTTACTTGCGACGCAGGTAGAACTCGAACACACGATCCGGCGTTTCGTTCTGCCCCAGCAAGTCATTGCCGGTCTGACGCGCGAACGCCTGGAAATCCTTGACCGATCCGGGATCGGTAGCCAGCACCTTGACGGTTTGGCCACTCTCGATCTCGGCCAGCGCCTTCTTCGCACGCAGGATGGGCAGCGGACAGTTCAATCCGCGCGCGTCGACTTCCTTGTCAAACTCCATTCGGTGTTACTCCTCTGAACCTGACCGGCGAGTATAAACGCAGCCCGCGCTTACGAAAACCCGCGCCCGGCTCATTCGCGGGCCTCGCGGCGCAACTGGTCCTCAGCCTTGACCTCACGCAGACGCGCGTCGATCGCCGACAATTCGTGAAAATCACGGCTGCCCGCATCACGCGCCAGCTCGAGCTGTTCGATGGCCGACGGCAGCGCCCCGCGCAACACATATACTTCGGCCAAGGCACGGTGGTAGGCGGTGCGGTTACCGAGGCGCTCCTCGGCACGCGCCAGACGCTCCCATAACCGGGGGTCGGCACGTTCGCGCATCGCCGCGGTGCGCGCCAGCTGCGCAGCCCGATCCGGCCGGCCGGCGGCATACTCTGCGTCGATACGGGCATAGCGCAGCGCACGGCTGTCCGGATGCGCACGCAGCCCAGCCTCGAGCACCTCCAGCGCCCCGTCGGCATCACGCGCCGCCAGCCGCAGCTCCGCCGCAAGCAGCGTTGCGAAGCCGGACTTGCGCGCTTCGGGGCTGAGGGTCTGCAGCGTCGCGGCAGCCTCCGTCAGGCGGTTGGCACGCATCTGGGCTCTCGCCAGGCCGTAGCGCGAGGGATCATCGCGCCGCTCGGCGACACGCGCCTCGAACTCGCGCACGGCTTCCACCGCGGAGCCGTCGATGGCGCGCAGCTTGGCACGCACGTAGGCGAAGTCGGGCGAATCGAGGACCTGTCGATAACGCATCTGCGAGACGCGGTTCTGCATGTCGGAGAAACGTTCGGCAGTCATCGGATGGGTGCGCAGGTACCCCGGCAGGTCGCTTTCATAGACGCGGGTGGCGCGCTGCATGCGCGTGAAGAAACCGGGCATGCCCCGCGGATCGAAGCCGGCCTGGTCGAGCAGTTGCAGGCCGATGCGGTCCGCCTCACGCTCGAAGCCGCGCGAATAGCCCAGCTGCTGCTGGATGGCGCCTGCCTGACCGGCAACCATCGCCGCTTCGGCCAGCTGCGGATTACTGTTGGCTGCCAGGGCCCCGATCAGCAGTGACCCCAGCATCACCGCCATCGAACGTCCCTGGGAGCCGACCATCTGGGCAATGTGCCGCTGCGTGACGTGGGCGATCTCGTGCCCCATCACCGATGCGAACTCCGATTCGCTCTCGGCAGTCAGCAACAACCCGCTATGGACTCCGATGTAACCGCCCGGCAGCGCAAAGGCGTTGATCTGCGGATCACGGATGACGAAGAACTCGAACTCGCGATCCGGCTGCTCACTGACCGCGACCATGCGCCGACCGACCGAGGCGACGTAATCCTCGATCTCGACATCATCGAGATAGGTCGCGTCGCGCCAGCGGATGTCACGCATGATCGACTCGCCGATGCGCTGCTCATCGAGCCGCGACAGATCGGAGCTGGCGACGTCACCCAGATCGGGCAGATTGAAGCCGTAGGCCGGGCTGACGGCAAGGACACCGGCCAGCAGGAGGGCGGAGAGTCGTTTCATCACGGGTGTTATGATAGCGCCCCCCTACAAACGTTCCAGCAGCCTACGAACATGAGCTCGCAACTGACCCATTTCGACGCCGAAGGGCAGGCCCACATGGTGGACGTCGGCGCCAAGAGCGAGACCCGCCGCGTCGCGGTGGCCACCGGCGCCATCACCATGCTGCCGGCCACCTTCGCCATGGTGCGTGAGGGCACGGCTAAGAAGGGCGACGTGCTCGGCATCGCGCGCATCGCTGCAATCCAGGGCTCCAAGCGCACCAGCGAACTGATCCCGCTGTGCCACCCGATCCCGCTCACGCGCGTGGCGGTGGACTTCGAACTCGACGATGCGGCCCACACCATCCACGTCAGCGTCACGGCCGAGACCGTCGGCCGCACCGGCGTCGAGATGGAGGCGCTGACCGCCGCCAGCGTGGCGCTGCTGACCATCTACGACATGCTCAAGGCGGTCGACCGCGGCATGACCATGAGCGGCATCCGCCTGCTCGAAAAGCTCGGCGGCAAGTCAGGGCACTGGACGGCGCAGTCTTAAGATACTGAATCCGGAAGAGATCGTGGCAACGAAATGTCACCATCGAATCCAAGCGGGTCTCCCACGCAGTCACGACCAGCGGGTCTGGCGAGAGCACCGTACAGACGAAAAAAAGCCCGGTTGCCCGGGCTTTTCTGCATCCTGCCGCGAGTCAGACTCAGGCGGGCTGGATGTTTGCTGCTTGCTTGCCTTTCGGGCCATTGACGACGTCGAAAGTTACAGCCTGATTTTCTGCGAGGCTCTTGAAGCCACCGCCCTGGATCGCGGAGAAGTGCGCGAAAAGGTCGTCACCGCCATCCGTCGGGGTGATGAAGCCGAAACCTTTTGCGTCGTTGAACCACTTTACGGTACCTGTTGCCATGATTGCTTCCTTGCAATGATTGGTGATGGGCGAAATGCCCGCTGACGAGGATCAAGGCGAGAAGCTGACTAACCAAGTGCCGTTTTAAGGCTGCTCCGCTACTGCTGCTGACGTTCTTCATACACCCGCTGGAGCAAGTATCCCGGGGTCGCCGCGCAATAGCAAGAACTATCTGAAATTAAATGAAAACCGCAGCCCTGTCCGCAACGCGGGCATGCATGGCGGCGAGAGGTGCACGATACTGAAATCGTACGCCCGGCCCGACACCGTCACCGCCGGAACCGTCAACCGCGTCCCGCAGCCGGCCACACGGGCTGCTCGGCAGCACGTCGGCGCACTGGACGGCGGCACGAAACTGAACGTACCCTCCGCGTTGTCGATCGACGCTTCCATACCAAAGCCGCCAACGAGAGAAGAAACATGAGCGAACATGACACCTCGCAGGAAACGGCGGCACCGCGCGCGCCACGCATCCTGATCAACCCGCCGGTCTTCTTCGCTTCCGGCATCCTCACCCTCCTCTTCGTCGGTTTCGCTGTCATCGCACCCGACACTGCGGACGCCGTGTTCGGGGCCGTTCGCGACTGGACGATGAGTTCCGCAGGATGGTTCTATGTACTCGCCGTGGCGGGCTTCCTGGTATTCGTGGTGGCGCTGGCAGCCTCGTCGCTGGGCACCATCAAGCTCGGGCGCGACCACTCGACTCCGGACTTCAGCTATACGTCCTGGTTCGCGATGCTGTTTTCGGCCGGCATGGGCATCGGCCTGATGTTCTTCGGCGTCGCCGAACCCGTCATGCACTACGTCACCCCTCCCGTCGGCGACCCCGAGACGGCCGAGGCTGCCCGCCAGGCCATGCGCATCACCTTCTTCCACTGGGGCGTGCATGCCTGGGCGATCTACGCCGTGGTGGCGCTGTCCCTGGCCTACTTCGCGTTCCGCCATGACCTGCCGCTGACCATCCGCTCGGCGCTCTACCCGCTGATCGGCGAGCGCATCCACGGCCCCATCGGGCATGCCGTGGACATCTTCGCCGTGCTCGGCACCATCTTCGGCGTGGCCACGTCGCTGGGCTTCGGCGTGATGCAGGTCAATGCCGGCCTGAACTACCTGTTCGACGTACCGGTTGGCGTGATGACGCAGATCGTGCTGATCGTCATCATCACCGCGATTGCAACATTGTCGGTGGCGATGGGCCTGGACGGCGGCATCCGCCGCGTCTCGGAACTGAACATGATCCTGGCCGTCGTGCTGGTGCTGTTCGTGCTTGCTGCCGGCCCGACGGTATTCCTGTTGCAGACTTTCGTGCAGAACACGGGCATGTATCTGTCCAACCTGTTCAGCATGACCTTCAACCTCTACGCCTACGAACCGACCGGCTGGATCGGTGGCTGGACGCTGTTCTACTGGGCCTGGTGGATCGCCTGGTCGCCGTTCGTCGGCATGTTCATCGCTCGCGTCTCGCGCGGCCGCACCATCCGCGAGTTCGTCGTCGGCGTGCTGTTCGTGCCGGTCGGCTTCACCTTCATCTGGATGACGGTATTCGGCGACACGGCCATTCACATGGTCATGATGCAGGGCATCCAGCAACTGGCCGAAGCGGTGGCAGCCGACACCTCGGTCGCCCTGTTCCAGTTCTTCGAGCACCTGCCGTTGTCATCGGTCATGTCCTTGCTCGCAACGGTGCTGGTGATCACTTTCTTCGTCACCTCGTCGGACTCGGGCTCGCTGGTCGTGGACATGCTGACCAACGGTGGTCATGACGATTCACCGGTCTGGCAGCGCGTGTTCTGGGCGGTGGTCGAAGGCGTCGTCGCGGCGGCGCTGCTGCGCGCCGGCGGCCTGGGTGCGCTGCAAACCGCGACGATCGCCGCGGCCCTGCCCTTCACCATCGTCATGGTGCTGATGTGCGTGGGTCTGGTGCGCGCCCTGCGCATCGACCATGTCAAACGGCTGAGCCTGCGCGACGCCCGTGTCCGCACGACCGGCGGCGACGCCACGCATGACTGGAAACGCCGGCTGCGCACCCTGGTGCATCAGCCGCGCCGTAACGAGGTGTTGAGCTTCATGCAGAAATCGCTCAGGCCCGCGCTCGAAGAGGTCAGTGCGGAGCTGAAAGGCCATGGCATCGACGCGCGCGTCGCCGAGGAAGAAGGGCCGCCGCTGACGCGGATCTGGGTGGAAGTGCGACATGGCGACGAGATCGATTTCTTCTATTCGGTCCACCTGACCGCCTACGAGCCGCCCAGCTTCGTGCTGCGCGACACCCGGCCGGAGCGCATGGAACGTCTGCGTTACTTCCGGGCGGAGGTGCATCTGCGCGAAGGCGGACAGGATTACGACGTGATGGGCTGGAGCCGCGAGGACCTCATCGCCGACGTGCTCGACCAGTACGAACGGCACATGCACTTCCTCAACGCCTTGCGTTGACCACCGGGAGACTGGAAATGAAGGGACTCTCACGCATTGCGGTTGCACTGCTGGTCTCGGCCGGTAGCCTGGCGGCCACGGCTCAGGAGAACACCGCCACCGGCTGGAGCTGGGATCACTACGGATCGCTGCGTATGCAGGTCGAATCGGTACGACCTGACCGACGTGCCGGTTTTGGCAGCTACAGCGGGCTGCGCGACGCCTATTCGCGCTTCGGCGCCAACCTGGCCTATCGCTTCGACGGCGGCGCGCGGGCCTTCGCACAGATCGAGGTGCCCTTCGACTCGGCCAACTTCCGTCTGCGCGACCCCTATGATCAGGGCGGTTTCGGCCGTGACGAAGCCGAGCCGCTACGCATCGCGCGCGTCGGTCTGGAAGGCCGCTTCGGCACGCTGTCACTGGGTCAGCAGTGGATGCCCTACTACAACGCGATTGCCGCGCCGGTGGACTGGTTCAGCAGCTATTACAGCGGCTTCGCCACTTACACCACGCCGCGCGTGCGCAACACGGTGGCGTGGTACAGCCCGCGCGTGGGCGGCTTCGGCGTGGCGGCGTCGTGGTCCGCGCCACACGGCAACAAGTTGTCGACGGCGCGCATCGACGACCGCCGCTGGCAGGCCACCGCCAGCTGGAACGACGGCCCGCTCACCATCGCCGCCGGCCTGGACGACCGCGGCAATGCCGACGGCTACCGTGACCGCCTGTACGGCCTGACCACCACCTGGCAGCGTGAGGCCTGGTATCTGGCTTTCAAGTACGAACGCACCGACACCAACGTGCCGGGCGCTTTCTATGGCGACGACCAGCAGGCCTACAATCTTCTCGGCGCCTACACCCGCGGGCGCAACACCTGGAAGCTGATGGTGGCGCGCGTCGAAGGCTACGGCGAGGACACCGTGCACTTCGGGGTGGACCATCGTTACAGCGACGCGCTGACCTTCTTCGCCGAGTTCTACAGCGAGAGCGAGACAGCCGCCATCACCGACCGCCGTCGCGGCCTGGATCGCTACGACGCAACCGTCAGCGGCGGCCGGGCCCTTTCGCTGGGACTGCGCTACGACTTCTGAGCATCCTCCCCGGCTACCGGCGGTGCTTCCGGCACCGTATCGGTATCGATCATGTCGTCATGCTCGTTCATCTTCCACGGCAACACGCCCGGCGAGATGTGCAGGAAGTGCAGGTACTTGCCGAACTGGCTGAGGATGTCGTCGATGATCTCCTGCGCCGTACTGCCATACATGTCGTAGGCCAGCCCGCCATTGCGCAGGAAGACCTCGGCGCGGAAATACTGCTCGTCGCCGTCGGTATCCCGGTCCATTTCCGGCCACGCAAAGCTTGGCCGGGCATAGCCGCGCAGACGGATCTCGTAGATGAAATCGATCTCGCCTTCCCGCACGATCTCGATGTAGCTGCGCTGATTGGCCTCATCAAAACAAACTTCGGCCGGCCAGCCTTTCTCGCGCAACGCCTCCCCCACCGTCCGCATCGCCTCGAAGGCGCGTCCGTTGATGAAGCGCTCGGCCTCGACGCGCGTCGGAAACTCAATCAATTCGCCCAGCCGCTTCTTCCAGTCTCCCGGAGCAGCGTGGCGCACGCCCTGCATGTGCGCCTGCAGGCTGACCTCGCGATGGCTTTCGATGGACAGCGCCCGCCACATGCCGATTGCAGCGATGAGCATGATCACGGCGAACGGCAAGGCGCTGGCGATGCTCATGGTCTGCAACGCCGACAAACCGCCGGCCACCAGCAGCGCGGAGGCCACCACACCCTGCAGCGTGGCCCAGAACACACGCTGCCATACCGGCGTGCTCGAGGCTCCGCCCGACGCCAGCGAGTCGATCACCAGCGAGCCCGAGTCGGACGAGGTGACGAAAAAGGTGATGATCAAGACCACCGTCACGAAAGACACGAGCGAAGACAGCGGCAACTGCTCGTAGAGCTTGAACAGCGCGATCGCGGTATCGGCCTGCACTTCGTCGATCAGCGCGGTATAGCCCTCCACCATGATCAGGTGCAGCGCGGTGTCGCCGAAGATCGAGAACCACAGGAAGGTGAATAGCGTCGGCACCAGCATCACGCCCACGACGAACTCGCGGATGGTACGTCCGCGACTGATCTTGGCGATGAACAGGCCCACAAAGGGCGCCCAGGCGATGGTCCAGCCGAAGATGAACAGCGTCCAGTTGCCGATCCAGTCGCTGCGCGAATAGGCCTGCAGGTTGAAGGTGCGCTCGACGATGTTGGACAGATAGCTGCCGGTATTCTGCAGGAAGGTCTCGAGGATGAAGATGCTCGGCCCCACCACGAACACGAACAGCATCAACAGCCCGGCCAGCGCCATGTTGAGGATGGACAGGCGCTTGACGCCCTTGTCCAGCCCCGCCGCCACCGAGAGCGCGGTCAGTGCGGTGATGATGGCGATGGTGATGACCTGCACCGTCGTGCCGACCGGCACGCTCGGCCACAGGTAGTTCATGCCGGCGTTGATCTGCGCCACCGACAGGCCCAGCGTGGTGGCAATACCGAACAGCGTGCCGAGGATGGCGAACACATCCACCGTATGCCCCAGCGGGCCATGGATGCGCTCGCCGATGAGCGGATACAGCGCCGAGCGCATCGACAGCGGCAGACCGTGGCGGAAGGCGAAGTAGGCCAGCACCAACCCGGTCAGGCCGTAGATCGCCCAGATGTGGAAGCCCCAATGAAAGAACGCAATCTGCATGGCCTGTTTGGCCGCGTCCACGGTCTGCGGCGCACCGACCGGCGGCGAGGCGTAATGCAGCACCGGCTCGGCCACGCCGAAGAACAGCAGCGCGATGCCGTAGCCGGCCGAAAACAACATCGCGAACCACGCCGGGAAACTGTACTGCGGTTCGCCGTGATCCGGACCGAGACGGGTATTGCCCCATTTCGAGGCAGCCACCCCGACGATGAACATCAGGAACAGCGCCACCGCCAGCATGTAGAACCAGCCGAAGCTGCGCGTGATCCAGGCAAGCGTTGCACTGAAAGCCTCA
>JBFHJY010000003.1:0-25969 GCA_041595655.1 Azoarcus sp. | reverse complement strand
TGCGCCTGCCCAGCTCGTGCGCGCGCTCGACGCCGCATCGGAACGCGCTGGGCAGGACGGCATCGAAGCCGTGCTGCTGGTGCGCGGCGGCGGCAGCCTGGAGGACCTGTGGGCCTTCAACGACGAAGCCCTGGCGCGTGCCATCCGGCGCTGCGCCGTGCCGGTGATCAGCGGCGTCGGCCACGAAAGCGACTTCACCATCGCCGATTTCGCGGCGGACCTGCGCGCCACCACGCCCACCATGGCGGCCGAGCTTGCCAGCGCCGGCTACCATGCTGCAGCGGGCGAACTCGAAAGGCTGCAGCGCGCGCTGGCGCAAAATATCGCACAACCGCTGGTCACCGCCGCGCAACGCCTCGATCGCGCTGCGCTGCGACTGATTCATCCGCGCGACCGACTGCAGCGGGCAAACGATCATGCCGGCAGGCTGGGCCTGGCACTGACGGCAGCCGTCACGCGACGGCTGGAACGTGCACGCGGCCGCAGCGAAACGCTGTCCCTGCAGCTGCGCGCCAACCGGCCTCGCCTGCAAGAGGCCGACGCCCGCACCCAGCGGCTGGCCGAACGACTCGGTGCCGCGGCCGCAAGGCTGGTTCCTGCACGGCATGAACGCGTCGAGGCACTGGCCGCCCAGCTTGCCGCGCTGTCACCGGAGGCCACCCTGGCGCGCGGCTTCTCGATCACCCGCGATGCCGATGGCCACATCGTCCGCGACGCCGACACCCTGACACCGGGCGCCGCCATCCGCGTCGAACTCGCACGCGGGCGCATCGAAGCCGAGGTGCGCGCCTGCGAGCATGGCGACAAGCCCGCCGCGCCCGGTTCAGGATTGTCTTGAACGCGCTTTCCCTACTAGAATGGTCAGGTTTTCGCCCCGTCGGAATCCGACCAGAACCCATAAAAGGAGAGACTCATGGAACACACGCTTCCGCCCCTGCCTTACGCCAAGAACGCCCTCGCGCCGCACATCTCCGAAGAAACCATGGAGTTCCACTACGGCAAGCACCACCAGGCCTACGTGACCAACCTGAACAACCTGGTGAAGGGCACCGAGTACGAGAACCTCGATCTCGAAGCCATCATCAAGAAGGCCCCGGCCGGCGGCATCTACAACAACTCCGCCCAGGTCTGGAACCACACCTTCTTCTGGAACAGCATGAAGCCCAACGGCGGCGGTGAGCCGAGCGGTGCGCTGGCCGACGCCATCAAGGCCAAGTGGGGTTCCTTCGAGGACTTCAAGAAGGCCTTCGCCGCCTCTGCCGTGGGCAACTTCGGTTCCGGCTGGACCTGGCTGGTGAAGAAGGCCGACGGTTCGGTCGACATCGTCAACATGGGCCCCGCCGGCACCCCGCTGACCACCGGTGACAAGGCCCTGCTCTGTGTCGACGTGTGGGAGCACGCCTACTACATCGACTACCGCAACCGTCGCCCGGACTTCGTCGCGACCTTCCTGAATCACCTCGCCAACTGGGATTTCGCTGCGCAGAACTTCGCCAGCTGATTTCCGTCGCGATCAGGACAAATGGCCCCGCAAGGGGCCATTTTCATTTCTCATGCTTGAAATCCTGTATCAGGACGACCTGCTCGTCGCCGTACACAAGCCCTCCGGCCTGCTCGTACATCGCTCCATGCTGGACCGGCACGAGACGCGCTTCGCGCTGCAGATGGTGCGCGACCAGACCGGACGCCGTGTGTTCACCGTGCATCGCCTCGACAAGGGCACCTCGGGCCTGTTGCTGTTCGCCTTCGAGCGCAGTATCGCGGCAGCACTGGCCAATGCCTTCGAACAACGCGAGGTCGGCAAGCGCTATCTGGCCATCGTACGCGGCCACCCGGCAGAATCCGGCACCATTGACCACCCACTCATCCGACGCGACGAGGAAGCCGGCTCGGCGGCCGCCGAGGGCCCGCTGCAGGCAGCCGTCACGCACTTCCGCCGGCTCGAGACCTACACGGTACCGGTATGCGTGGACCGCTATCCGACCAGCCGCTACGCATTGCTCGAACTCGAACCGGAAACCGGACGGCGCCATCAGATCCGGCGACACCTCAAGCACATCTCCCACCCCATCATCGGCGACAGCACCTGGGGCAAGGGACGCCACAATCGCATGATCGCAGTACGCCATGGCAGCGCCCGCATGCTGCTGGCGTGCACTGCGCTGGATTTCCGCCATCCGGCGGACGGTCACGCACTGCACATCGAATGCCCTGTGGCGGCCGACTTCCAGCAGGTCCTCGACGGCCTGCGCAGGGAAAGTCAGCTATCGGCTGTCATTGATTCGCGGCACAATGAGGGTCCGATCCACCGCAGACAAGACGATTGATGAATCCGCTGCTCCAGGTCCGACAACACGGCCAGCAGGTCTGGCTCGACAACCTCTCGCGCACCCTGCTCAACGACGGCCACCTCGAACGCCTCATCGCCGAGGATGGCATCACGGGCATCACCACCAACCCGGCGATCTTCCACAAGGCCATCGCTGACGGCCGGTACTACGAAGAGGATCTGGCGCGCCTGCGCGAACAGCCGCTGTCGGCCGAGGGCCGCTACGAACAGCTGGTCATTCCAGACGTGCGTCGCGCCTGCGACCTCCTGCTCCCCACCTGGCGGGACAGTGAGGGCGGTACAGGGTACGTCAGCCTGGAAGTCTCGCCGACGCTCGCCCACGACGCGCAGGGCACGCTCGAAGCGGGGCTGCGGCTGGCAGGCGATGTGGATCGGCCGAACCTGCTGATCAAGGTGCCTGCCACGCAGGCGGGCCTGGAAGCCATCGAGAATCTTGTCGCGCGCGGTGTCAGCGTGAATGTGACGCTGATGTTCTCGCTCGAGCATGTTGACGAGGTCGCGGCGGCCTATGAGCGCGGCATCCGTCGCTGGATCGCGATCGGCGGCGACCCGCGCATCGTGATGTCGGTCGCCAGCCTGTTCCTGTCGCGCGTCGATGCTCGCGTGGACAAACGTCTGGAGATTCTCGGCGGCGAGGCTCTGGCGCTGCGAGGCCACAGCGCCGTGTCGCTCGCCAAGCTCGCCTATCAGCACTATCGCGAACGTTTCCACGGTGCCGGCTTTGCCGACTGCGCGGTGTATGGCGCACGACCGCAGTACATGCTGTGGGCCAGCACCAGCACCAAGAATCCGGAGTACAACGACCTGCTCTACGTAGAGCCGTTGATCGGCCCGGAAACGGTCAATACCCTGCCCGACGTCACGCTCGCCGCGCTGCGTGATCACGGGCATGTCGCCAGCACCCTGGAGCAGGACGTCGCGGCCGCCGAAGCGCAGTTTGCAGCACTGCAGCGAACGGGCATCGACATGAACGAGGTGGGCGAAGAACTTCAGGAAGAAGGCCTGCGCCAGTTCGACGTGGCCTTTGCCGAAATGCTGAAGCTGACCGCTTGAGCAGATCAAGCGCATCCTAGCGGACCCATGCTCGACGCTATCCAGCTCTTCTGCAGGCCTCTGCAACGCGATCCGGAGCCGAAATGAACTTCTGCTCCCATTGCGGCGCCGGAGTCGCCCTGCGCATCCCAGAAGGCGACAACCTGCCGCGCCATGTGTGCGATGACTGCGGCACGATTCACTACCTCAATCCCAAGCTGGTGGTCGGCACCGTCACCGAACACGAGGGCCGTGTCCTGCTGTGCCGGCGCGCCATCGAGCCACGCCATGGCTTCTGGACGCTGCCGGCGGGCTTCATGGAGAACGGCGAGAGCACGGCCGAGGGCGCAGCCCGCGAAACCCGCGAGGAAGCCTGTGCGCACGTCGAGACTGGCGAGCTGTTCACCCTCATCAGCATTCCGCACATCAACCAGGTACACCTGATGTACCGTGCCCGCATGCTGGCACCCGACATCGCGCCCGGGGAGGAATCGCTGGAGGTGGGCTGGTTCGACGAGGATGAGATTCCGTGGGATCGGCTTGCCTTCCGCACCATCGAACTCACGCTTCAGCACTACTTCGCCGACCGTCGGGCCGGCCGCTTCGAACTGCACTGCTGCGACCTGCGCCCGAAGCCCTGAACGTCAGGGCTGCGTCAGGCTGCCCCGCCACAACTGCTCGAACTCGGCGGCAGGCAGCGCCGGTGCGAACACGAAACCCTGCATCTCGCGGCACCCGGCGCGCAACAGGAAATCGAGTTGCTCGCCGGTCTCGACCCCCTCGGCGATCACCCGCAGGCGCAGGCTGCGGGCAAGTCCGACAACGGCAGCGACGATCGCCGCATCGTCCGGATCTTCGACAACCTCGCGCACGAATGCCTGGTCGATCTTCAGTGCGTCGATCGGTAACCGCCTGAGGTAGGACAGTGACGAATAGCCGGTTCCGAAATCGTCGATCGCAACCCGTACGCCCATCTCGCGCACCGTCTGCAGCACCGCAATGTTGCGCTCGGCAGCGTCCAGCATGACCCGTTCGGTCAATTCCAGTTCGAGACATCGGGCCGGCACACCGCTCCGTTCGATCACCTCGCGCAGGGCTTCGACGAAGCCCGGCTGACGGAACTGCAGCGCCGAGATATTGACCGATACGCTCACTTCCGGCAGGCCGATGTCCAGCCACGCACGCAGTTGGTGACAGGCCTGTTCAAGCACCCAACGGCCGATAGGCAGAATCAACCCCGCCTCCTCGGCAACCGGAATGAAGCGCCCGGGCGGCACCAGCGTGCCGTCCTGGTCACGCCAACGCAGCAACGCCTCGGCCCCGATCACGCGGCGTGTCAGGCCGTCGAACTGGGGCTGGAAGTAAAGCTCGAAGGCGTCCGCCTCGAGCGCATGACGCAATGCCGCCTCGAGCAGCATGCGTTCGAGCACGCGCTCGTTCATCTCGGATCGGAAGTAGTGGAAGCTGTTCCGCCCCGACTCCTTGCTGTGATACATCGCCGAGTCCGCATTGCGCATCAGCGTCGAGATATCCTCGCCATCCTCCGGATACAGACTGATCCCCACGCTCGCCGTCACCATCATCTGCCGGCCGGCAACGCTGAGCGGCTCGGCCAGCGCGGTGAGCAGCTTCTCCGCGACCCTCCCGGCGTCCTCCGGGCCACCGATCTCGGACAGCAGCAGCGTGAACTCATCGCCCCCCGGGCGACTCACCGTATCGCTGTCACGCACGCACCCTACGATGCGCTCGGCCACCACGCGCAACAGCTGGTCGCCGACATGGTGACCGAGCGTGTCGTTGATGTCCTTGAAGCGATCCAGATCCAGAAACAGCAGCGCAAAGCGCCGCTCTTCCCGCCTGCAGCGCGCCAGCACCTGACTGGCACGGTCGTTGAACAGCATGCGGTTGGGCAGATCGGTAAGCGGATCGTGTTCGGCGAGGTGACGGATCCGCTCCTCGTTGAGTTTCTGCTCGCTGATGTCCTCGATCAGCATCACCGGCCCCTTCTCGGGGTGCAGTGGATCGAGCGCTCGCACATACACGTTGGCCCAGAACCACTGGCCACGGGCATCGATGAAGCGCTGCTCGAAACGCAGCACTGCGTCACCCACGAGTTGCCCCTCGATGCAGCGGCACGCTTCGATGTAGGCGGCATGATCCTCGAAACAAGCTTCCATCGTGCGCCCCACCACGTCTTCCGCCGTGCGACCGAACATGCGGACGAAGGTCGGATTGACCAGCTGGACACGATGCTCACGCAGCATCACGATGGCGATGGGACTGGCGTCCAGCACCGATTGCAGTTCTTCGGCACGCGCCACGCTGTCGGCTCGCGACTGCGACAGTTCCACGAACAGGCGGTAGAAGTCGCGGGCCACCTCGCCCACCTCGCCTTCGCCGACCGGCAAGGCATGCACCCGCGATGGATCGCTGCGCAGCGCCACGACGTTGTCGCGCAAGGCAAACAGCGGACGCAGGAAACCACGCATGACGAACCACACCAGCAGACCGACCAGCACCGAAGCCAGCACGACCAGCAGCATGGCCATGCGCTGCAAGCGCGCGATGGGTGCGAAGGCATCCTCCACCGGCAGCATCACGCCAGCCACCCAATCGATTGAATCGACGCTACGGAAACTCATCAGCATCTGTCGGCCGAGCGGATCGACCCCCTGCTCCGTCCCCTCCCAGCCCTCGATGGCACGGTCATAGGCCGGCATCACGCCCGGCTCGGCAAAACTCGACAGCATCAGGCGTGAGTTGTCCCCGACGATCGTGGTGCGGTCCCGCGTGGTAAGGACGAACTGTCCCTGATTGACCGCATCGCCGCGATTGACGCCGCCGAGAAAGGCCGGGCTGAGCACGTCCAGGGTACCGGACACGATCGCGATGAGATTGCCGACCGAATCGAACACCGGCACGGACATCGCAAGCAGCGGTTGCCCGGTGACCACGCCGACGAATGGGCGGGAGACTGCGGACCCGCCGCTGTCGATGACACGGCGCAGATGCTCGAGCGAGGAAACGTCGGTGCCGACACGCCCCTGATGGCGGGGATTGTCGGCGAGGACGACGAGTTGCGGGCTGACGACGATCAGCGACTCGAACAGCGCCAGCGCGCCGAGGTTGTCATGCAGATAGTCCTCGAGCCGTTCCGGATCATGGACGTGCAGGAAGTTGATGCCGGAGGCCACGCGTTTGAGAGTACCGAAACCGAGCTCGAGCCGGCCGGAGACTTCGTGCGCGAAGCGCGAGACGAGCGCGTACTGCTGGGCGGCAATGGTCTCCTGCAGCGAATTGCGCACCAGGTAGTCCTGCAGGGCCGTGCCGGCGCCGAACACCACCAGCAACAACCCCACCACCGCCAGCGAGGATTTGGTCTTCAGATTCACCCGGTCGGCTCGCCGCAACAGACCATGCAAGCCTCACTTATATGACCGGGACAGCATGGCTGCATCAGTGATAACCGCAAGGACACTTCGTCACTGGCGCGGGCTGCGGTCGTGCCGGGCAAGCAGCGGCAGGGCACGATGCAGGTAGTACCCCATCGACCACAGCGTCAGCACGGCGGCAACATAGATCAGCACCTCGCCGAGCAGGGCCACCGGGATGCCGAGCAGATCCTCGTGATACAGCAGCAGCGGGATGGCCGTCATCTGCGCGGCGGTCTTGAACTTGCCGAGCGTCGCCACGGCAACGCTGGCCGACTGGCCGATGCGCGCCATCCACTCACGCAGTGCCGAAATGGTGATCTCGCGGCCGATGATGATCACGGCAACGACCGCATCCGCACGTCCGAGCTGGACCAGCAGGATCAGCGCCGCCGCCACCATCAGCTTGTCGGCAACCGGATCGAGAAAGGCGCCAAAGGCCGAGGTCTGGCCCAGACTCCGCGCGAGATAGCCATCCAGCCAGTCGGTGATCGCGGCGAGCACGAACAGCACGGTGGCGACCAGATTCATCTGCGGGTCGGTCAGCCAGCTCGCCGGGAGATAGAACACGCCGACGAACAGCGGGATCACGGCGATCCGCATCAGGGTCAGCGAATTCGGAATGTTGAGATGCATGAAAATGGTATCCGCAGGGGCTCAGCGTAAGGCCGAGTATATCTGCTCGGCCAGCTTGCGGCTGACGCCGTCCACGCGGCACAGGTCTTCAATGGTGGCCGCACGCACGCCGTCCAGCCCGCCGAAGGCCTCGATCAGCTTGCGCCGGCGCGTCGGGCCGACGCCCGGAATGTCGTCGAGCCTGGAGCCGATGCGCGCCTTGGCGCGGCGCGCGCGGTGGCCGGTGATGGCAAAACGGTGCGCCTCATCGCGGATTTCCTGGATCAGGTGCAGCGCCGGCGCGTCCGACGCGAGGTTGAGCGGCTCGCGCCCGTCGGCAAAGATCAGCGTCTCCAGCCCCGGTTTGCGTCCCTCTCCCTTGGCCACGCCGACCATCGCCACCGATTCCAGGCCGATGTCGCTGAGCACGCCGAAAGCCGCACTCACCTGCCCCTTGCCGCCGTCGATCAGGATCAGGTCCGGCAGCACGCCGCCGCCCTCCACCAGCTTGCCGTAACGGCGTTCGAGCACCTGACGCATGGCGGCGAAGTCGTCGCCACCGGTGATGCCGGCGATGTTGTAGCGGCGGTATTCGGAGTTCTTCATCGCGCCGTCCACACACACTACGCAGGACGCCACGGTGGCCTCGCCCATGGTGTGCGAGATGTCGAAGCACTCGATGCGCGCCGGCGCCTCGGGCAGGTCCAGCGCCTCGCGCAAGGCTTCGAGCCGCGAGCCGATGCGGCCGGCGTCCTGCAGGCGCGCGCGGATGGCGGTTTGGGCGTTGCCGCGCGCCATCTCCATCCAGGCCTTCTCGGAGGCCGAGCGCGGCGTGACCACACCCGCCGGCTTCTCGCTCACTTCCGCCAGCGCCGCACGCACGTCCTCCGCCCCTTGCGCCACGACGATGCGCGCCGGCATGGGGTGCTCGCGGTAATGCTGTTCGACGAAGGCCAGCAGCGCTTCGTCCGCGCTGCAGCCGGCCGCATTGGTCGGAAACTGCGGCCGATCACCCAGATGCCGTCCGCCCCGCACCATGGCGAGGTTGATGCACACCACCCCGCCCTCCTCGGCTGCGGCGAGGATGTCGACGTCCTCGTCGCGTCCGCTGTCGACGAACTGGCGGTGCAGCACGGCCTGCAGCGAGCGGATCTGGTCGCGACAGGCAGCGGCCTCCTCGAAGGCCAGGCGTTCGGCCGCGGCGTTCATGCGCGCGGACAGATCGTCGATGACTTCGTTGGTGCGCCCGTCGAGAAAGCGGGCGGCGAGCTTCACGTCCTTGGCGTAATCGGCCTCCGAAATGAGATCCACGCAGGGCGCCGTGCAGCGCTTGATCTGGTGCAGCAGACAGGGGCGCGAGCGGTTCTGGAACACCGCGTTCTCGCAGGTGCGCAGCCGGAAGATCTTCTGCAGCAGGTGAATGCTCTCGCGCGCCGCGCTGCCGTTGGGAAACGGTCCAAAATAGCGCGCACCCTTGGCGAAGCCGCCACGGTGGTAGGCCAGACGCGGGAAGGCGTCGCCGGTGAGGCAGATATAGGGGTAGCTCTTGTCGTCGCGGAACAGGATGTTGTAGCGCGGCGCGAGCTTCTTGATGAGGTTGTTCTCGAGGATCAGCGCCTCGGCCTCGGACCGCGTCGGCGTGATGTCCACGCGCAGGATCTGCGCCACCATCATGGCGATGCGCGGGCTCGGCTGGGTGCGCTGGAAGTAGTTGGCGACGCGCTTCTTGAGGTTCTTGGCCTTGCCGACGTAGAGCACCTTGTCGTCGGCGCCGATCATGCGATAGACGCCCGGCTGCTCGGGAACCGTCTTCAGGAAGGCGCGGGCGTCGAAGACCTCGCTCACGACTCAGGCCTGCAGGCTGGCAATCTGCTCGCGCGCGGCGTGATACGGCGCGGCCAGCTCCAGCGCCAGCGGATCGGTAAAGCGCGGCGTGGCGGCCAGCGCGGCAATGCGCGCGAGGGTCTGCTCCGACACCACGGGCTGCCAGCGCGCCAGCAGGTCGTCGCAAAGATCGGGGCGGTTGCACACCAGCACCATGTCGCAGCCGGCCTCGAAGGCCGCCGTCGCCCGTGCCACGATGTCGCCGACCACGGTCGCGCCTTCCATGGTCAGGTCGTCGCTGAAGATCACGCCCTCGAAGCCCAGCCGCCCCCGCAGCACATCCTGCAGCCAGAAACGCGAGAAGCCGGCCGGCTGCGGATCGATGTTCTCGAAAATGACGTGCGCCGGCATCACACCGGACAGCTGCTTCGCCAGGCGATGACGATACGGGGCGATGTCCTCGGCCCACACCGCGTCGAAGTCGCGCGTATCCACCGGAATCTCGACATGCGAATCGGCCTCGACAAAGCCATGCCCCGGAAAATGCTTGCCCACACAGCCCATGCCGGCCTCGCGCAGGCCGGTGATCAGCGCCGAGGCCAGCGAGGCCACGGCCTGCGGGTCGCGGTGGAAGGCGCGGTCGCCGATCACGCGGCTGCCACCGTAATCGAGATCGAGCACCGGCGTGAAACTCAGATCCACGCCATGCGCCAGCAACTCCGCCGCCAGCACGAAGCCGCAGGCGCGCGCGGCATCCAGCGCAGCGACGTGGTCCTGATCCCATCTCGCACCAAGCGTCCGCATCGACGGCAGATGCGTGAAACCATCGCTGCGAAAGCGCTGCACGCGCCCGCCTTCGTGGTCGACCGCGATGATCAGCGCCGGCTCCCGCAGCGCATGGATCTCCGCGGTGAGCGCCGACAGCGTTTCGGCATCGCGAAAATTGCGCGCAAACAGGATCACGCCACCGACCAGCGGATGGCGCAGCCGCACGCGCTCCTCGTCGGTCAGCACGCAGCCGGCGACATCGACGAAGACCGGGCCGCGCGGCAGGCGGGTCACACTCATTGGCGCTCGATCACCACGAAGGCCACGACGTAATCGGTCTCGTCGGTCAGCGTGATGTGGGCGTGCAGGCGCTCCTGCTCCATGTGCGCAGCCAGCTCCGGCGCAAAGCGCAGGATGGGCTTGCCGCGCGCGTCGTGATCGACGATCACCGCGTGCAGCGTGGCGGGTGCGGCCACACCGGTGCCGAGCGCCTTGCCGAAGGCCTCCTTGGCGGCGAAGCGCTTGGCGAGGAAACGCTCGGGATCATTGCGCGCGGCAAAGGCAGCGCGCTCCTCGGGCGCGAGGATGCGGTTGGCGAAACGCTGACCGTACTTGGCCAGCACGGTCCCCATGCGCGGGATGCGGACGATGTCGGCGCCGACTCCGTGGATCATCGTCCGCCTCCTTCGGGCTGTGAGGCCGCTTCGCGCATCAGGCGCTTCATCTCGCGCACCGCCTCGCGCAGTCCGACGAACACCGAACGGCTGACGATGGCGTGGCCGATGTGCAGCTCGCGCACGCCAATCAGACGCGCCACCGGCTGCACGTTGTAGTAGTTCAGCGCGTGACCGGCGTTGAAGCGCATGCCCAGCGCGCGGATGGTCTCGCCGGCCGAGCGCAGCCTGGCCAGTTCGGCCAGCACGGCGGGCGATTCGGCGTCGCGCCCGGCGTCGTGGAAGGTATGGGCGTAGGGGCCGGTGTGCACCTCGCAGACCTTGGCGCCGATGCGCGCGGCGGCCTCGATCTGCTCGGGAATGGCGTCGATGAACACGCTGGTGACGGTGCCGGCCTCGGCCAGCCGCGCCACCACGTCGCGCAGGCGGGATTCGTCGGCGAGCACATCCAGCCCGCCCTCGGTGGTGACTTCCTGCCGCCCTTCCGGCACCAGCATGGCCATGTGCGGCTTGAGTTCGCAGGCGAAACCGACCATCGCATCGGTGGCGGCCATCTCGAGGTTGAGCTTGATCTGCGTGAGCTCGGCCAGCCGGCGCACGTCGGCGTCCTGGATGTGACGACGGTCCTCGCGCAGATGCACGGTGATGCCGTCGGCCCCGCCCAGATGGGCCTCGACGGCGGCCCACTGCGGGTCGGGCTCCCAGGTGCGGCGCGCCTGACGCAAGGTCGCGACGTGGTCGATGTTGACGCCGAGTTCGATCACAGCTCCTGCAACTCCTTGAATACGCGGCGCGACTGCAGATCGCGTCCGCCCAGATGATGGTTGATCAGCATGCGCAGCAAGGCCTTGGCCTCCGCCAGCGTGCGCGCGGCGGAAAAATCCTCGTGCGCCAACGCCAGCAGGGTTTCACCGCTGACCGCCACGCTGCCCGACACGGCCTCGCCGCGCAGCGGACCCCGTTCGATTATATAGGCGTAGCGCTGCCCGGCCTCGATGGCGACACCGCCGCCGGCTTCGTGCTCCAGTTCGACGCCGTAACCCAGCTCGCGCAGCAGTGCGAGTTCGAAGCGGCGCAGTACCGGCGCCGGCTCCGGGTTGCCGCCGAGCGCGGCAACCGCCTCGACATAGGCATCGAACAGCCCCGGATGCGGATCTTCGCGGGCGGACAGATGCACGACCAGTTCATTGAGGTAATAGCCGCACAGCAGCGCGCGCCCCTGCAACAAGGGCTGGAAACCGTCGCGTTCGGCACGGATCAGCGTCTTCACCTCGCCGCCACCGGACCAGTCTGCGCGCAGCGGCTGAAAGCCCATCAGCACGCCGCGCAACGCCGAGTGCGGGCGCCGCGCGCCCTTGGCGACGACCGCCACGCGACCATGATCACGCGTCAACAGCTCGACGACGAGACTGGTCTCGCGCCAGGGGCGCGTGTGCAGGACAAAGGAGGGTTGCTGATCGACGCGCTGCCTGGAACTCACGGGAGCACCCGCAGCTTATTCGTAGCCGAGGCTCTTGAGGGCGCGCTCGTCGTCGGCCCAGCCGCTCTTCACCTTGACCCACACTTCCAGGTAGACCGGGCCGTCGAAGAGCCTCTCCAGCTCGACACGGGCCTCGGACGAAATGCGCTTCAACTGTTCGCCGCCCTTGCCGATGACCATGCCTTTGTGGCTGTCACGATCAACGACGATGGCAGCGAAGATGCGGCGCAGATTGCCCTCGGTCTCGAACTTCTCGATCTCGACGGCGATGCCGTAGGGCAGCTCGTCACCGAGCAGGCGAAAGAGCTTCTCGCGCAGAAACTCCGAGGCGAGGAAGCGCTCGCTGCGATCGGTGATGTCGTCTTCCTCGAAGACCGGCGCCCCCTCGGGCAACAATTTCTGCGTCGCCAAGATCAGGCTGTCGACGTTGCTGCCACGCTCGGCCGAGAGCGGCACGATGGCGGTGAACTCACGCAGCTCGCTCATCTGCTGGATGAAGGGCAGCAGCGCGGTCTTGTCCTTGAGGCGGTCGATCTTGTTGATCACCAGCACGACCTGCGCATCGTCCGGCAACAGGCTCAGCACCTTGCGGTCGTCCTCTCCGAAACGACCGGCCTCGATGACGAAGAACACCACGTCCACATCGCCCAGCGCTTGCGTGACGCTGCGGTTCATCGTGCGATTCAGCGCATTGCGGTGGCGCGTCTGGAAGCCCGGCGTATCGACGAAGATGAACTGCGCCTGCGCGTCGGTACGGATGCCGGTGACGCGATGACGCGTGGTCTGCGCCTTGCGCGAGACGATGCTGATCTTCTGGCCGATCAACTGGTTGAGCAAGGTGGACTTGCCGACGTTGGGCCGGCCGACGATGGCGACGAAGCCGGTACGGAAAGCTGTGGTGGATTCGGTTTCGCTCATCGTTCCCTCAGCGCCGCCAGCGCATGTTCGGCGGCCTGTTGTTCAGCCGCACGGCGACTGCCGCCGCGCCCGGTGGTGGCTACGCCGAGCACTTCGATGGCGCAGCGAACCTCGAACTCCTGTGAATGGGCCTCACCCAGAACGCGCACCGTCTCGTATACCGGCAGTGCCAGCTTGCGCGCCTGCAGCCATTCCTGCAAGGCAGTCTTGGGATCCTTCAACGCACGTGCCGGATCGATTTCAGAGATGGCTTCGGCGTACAGACGATGAATCACCGCGCTCGCCACCTCGAACCCGGCATCCAGATGCACTGCCGCAAACACGGCTTCGAGTGCATCGGCGAGGATGGAGGGACGACGATGTCCGCCGCTCTTCAATTCGCCCTCGCCAAGCCGCAGCGCCTCTCCCAGATCCAGTTCCAACGCTACCCGATGCAGGCCCTCCTGACGCACCAGCGAGGCACGCAGGCGCGACAACTCGCCCTCGCGCAAACCGTCGAAACGCTGATACAGGGCCATTGCAATGGCACAGTTCAGAATGGAGTCGCCGAGGAACTCCAGCCGCTCGTTGTTGGGCTGACCGAAGCTGCGGTGCGTCAGCGCCTGCTCGAGCAGTGACGGGTCGGCAAACGTGTGGCCCAGCCTGCGTTGCAGGCGGTCGAGCTGGGGGCGCACTCAGCGCCTCGAGCTCACGGAGAACTCGAACAGCAGGCTGACATTACCGGCCACCGGCACCTTGCGCTCGTAGTCCGCCTCTACCACCGCGGCGCTACCCGAGCGAACGATCTGCAGATCCGCGCCACGTACGCTGACGATGTCGTCGGTATAGGCGTAGCGATCGAAACTGCGACGCAGCTCTGCCGGCGTGGCGCTGGCGCCCTCCTCGGCAAGCAGATTGACCACGCGCTGCAGGGCGAAATACTCATTGAATACCGGAATGCAGCGGAAGCCGATGAACAGCACGAACGCCAGCAGACAGCCGATGATCAGGGTGCCGATCAGGGAAAGCCCACCCTGACTGCGGCGCGGGACGGGAGTGCGGATGGACATCAGTGGAATCCCCCAATGCGCTTCATGTCACCGAAATTGAACCAGATGAAGAAAGCCCGTCCCACGATGTTCTCCTCGGGCACGAAACCCCATTCACGACTGTCGCTGCTGCCATCACGGTTGTCACCCATCATGAAGTAATGCCCTTCGGGCACCGTGCAGCGGACGCCGGCCGTAGTATAGGTACAGTGGTCGCGATACGGGAAATCCTTCACGTGCGAGACGTAGGGCGGCACATCGCGCTCGATCAGCACCGCGTGCGCCTCGTCACCGAGTTTCTCCTCGAAACGGGGCGAGTACAGCATGCGGTCCGGGTGCAGATAATCACCCGCGGGCTCGATCGGCACTGCCTCGCCATTGATCGTGAGCCGCTTGTCGATGTACTCGACACGATCGCCCGGCACGCCCACGACGCGCTTGATGTAGTCGAGCGACGGATCGTGCGGATAGCGGAACACCATCACATCACCGCGCTCGGGCGAGCCGACCTCGATGACCTTCTTGTTGATGACCGGCAGACGGATGCCGTAGGCGAACTTGTTGACCAGGATGAAGTCCCCGACCAGCAGGGTCGGGATCATCGAGCCGGACGGAATCTTGAACGGCTCGGCAACGAAGGAGCGGAGCGTGAACACGATGAGGATGACCGGGAAAAAACTCGCGCCGTACTCGACCCACCCTGGATCGGGCGCGCCTGCGGTACGCCGCTTGCGCGCGTAGAGCCGATCGGCAGCCCACAGCGCACCCGACAGCACCAGCAGGATGAACAGGATCAATGCGAAGTTCACGACGACTCCATCAGGGGTTGGACCGGGCGGGCGAGCTCACTTGCCCTCGTCCGTGCGCAGCACGGCCAGGAAGGCTTCCTGCGGAATCTCGACGTTGCCGACCTGCTTCATGCGTTTCTTGCCTTCCTTCTGCTTCTCCAGCAGCTTCTTCTTGCGCGTGATGTCTCCGCCGTAGCACTTGGCCAGCACGTTCTTGCGCAGCGCCTTGATCGTTTCGCGCGCAATGATGTTGGAACCGATCGCCGCCTGCACCGCCACGTCGAACATCTGACGCGGAATCAGCCCGCGCAGCTTGGAGGCCAGTTCGCGGCCGCGGTATTGCGCGCTGGCGCGGTGCACGATGACCGACAGCGCATCCACCTTCTCGCCGCCCACCATCAGGTCGAGCTTTACCAGATCGGCGGGGCGATATTCCTTGAACTCGTAGTCGAGTGACGCATAGCCGCGCGAAACGGACTTCAGGCGATCGAAGAAGTCCATCACCACCTCGTTCATCGGCATGTCATAGATAAGCTGCACCTGACGGCCGTGGTAGCGCATGTCGACCTGCACGCCACGCTTCTGGTTGCACAGCGTGATCACCGGGCCGACGTAGTCCTGCGGCAGGAAGATGGTGGCGGTGATGATGGGTTCGCGGATCTCGGCGTACTTGCCCGTCTCGGGCAGCTTGGAGGGGTTCTCGATGTTGATCGTCGAGCCGTCGTTCAGCACGACCTCATAGATCACGGTGGGCGCCGTGGTGATGAGGTCCATGTCGAACTCGCGCTCCAGGCGCTCCTGCACGATGTCCATGTGCAGCAGGCCGAGGAAGCCGCAGCGGAAGCCGAAGCCGAGTGCCTGCGACACTTCCGGCTCGTACTGCAGCGCGGCGTCATTGAGACGCAGTTTCTCCAGCGAGTCGCGCAGCTGATCGTATTCGGACGACTCCACCGGATACAGGCCGGCGAAGACCTGCGGCTTGATTTCCTTGAAGCCGGGCAGCGGCTTTTCGGCCGGGCGCTGGGCGTTGGTGACGGTATCGCCCACCTTGGCCGCGGCCAGTTCCTTGATGCCGGCAATGACGAAACCCACCTCGCCCGCCGAGAGCTGCTCGCGACCAACCGAACGCGGCGTGAACACACCGACCTGATCACACGGATAAGTGGTGCCGGAGGACATGAACTTGATGCGGTCCTTCGGACGCAACACGCCGTCCACGACGCGCACCAGCATCACCACGCCGACATAGTTGTCGAACCACGAATCAATGATCAGCGCCTTCAGCGGCGCCTCCGGGTCGCCCACCGGCGCGGGCATGCGCGCGATGACGGCTTCCAGCACTTCCTCGATGCCCAGACCGGTCTTGGCCGAGCACAGGATGGCCTCGGAGGCATCGACGCCGATGACGTCCTCGATCTCGCCGCGCGCGTTCTCGGGGTCGGCCGCCGGCAGGTCGATCTTGTTGAGTACCGGCACCACCTCGACACCGAGGTCGATGGCGGTGTAGCAGTTGGCCACGGTCTGCGCCTCGACGCCTTGCGAGGCATCGACCACCAGCAGCGCGCCCTCGCAGGCGGACAGCGAGCGGCTGACTTCGTAGGAGAAGTCCACATGCCCCGGCGTGTCGATCAGGTTCAGGTTGTAGACCTTGCCGTCGCGCGCCTTGTAGTGCAGCGCCGCGGTCTGGGCCTTGATGGTGATGCCGCGCTCGCGCTCCAGATCCATGGAGTCGAGCACCTGCTCCTCCATCTCGCGGTCGGACAGGCCGCCGCAGAACTGGATCAGGCGATCGGCCAGCGTGGATTTGCCGTGATCGATGTGGGCGATGATCGAAAAGTTGCGGATATGCTGCATGGGTCAATAAAAAAGGGTGCCTAACGACACCCGTTGCGGTTGGACGACCGGACGTCGGATTCTAGCCCAATTCGCGCGCGTGAGCACGGATTGCGGTCTCATCGAGATGGTAATGACACAGCTCGCGCCCGCCCGCCAGCACCACCGGCACCAGCTCGTCCCACTGCGCCTCGAGTTCCGGGTCGGCATCAACGTCGAGCACGCGGATCGTCCAGCCCAGTTCGGCCGCCAGCGGCTCGAGCGCGGCAACCAGCTCGTGGCACAGATGACACCACTCACGACTCAAAACCGTGAATTCACGCTCCGCGCTCATCCGCCCACCCTGATGCTGACAAAGGAAGCCCCGGACGGCCGGTCGACCAGCAGCGTCAGCACCTGACCGTCGGTCAACCCGGAGACGATCTGCTCGAACTGCGCAACCGTTTCAAGCGCCGTCTGATGCCCGCTGGCGACCGAGGACAGGATCACATCGCCGGGCCTGAGCCCGGAGCGCGCCGCAGGCCCCTCCACACTCTAGACCACAAGGCCGCGCATATCCGCACCATCCAGCCGCTCCCCGGTGGTCGGCTCCGACAGCACCAGCCCGACCCGCTCCGACGACGGCGCCTGATCTTTGGGTACAACCACGGTCGGCTCACTCCACTCGCCGACCGTGACGATCAATTCCATGGATCGGCCTTCGCGCACCAGTTCCATCGCCACCTCGCTGCCCGGACGATGTCCGGCCACGATGCGAGGCAAAGCCGTCGAACCCGGCACGCGCTTGCCGCCGAATCGCACGACCACATCACCGACCCGGACGCCCGCAAGCTCGGCCGGGCCGTCCGGCTCCACCGCACCGACCAGGGCCCCGTCGGTCGAGCTCAGACCGAAGCTCTCGGCCAACGCACGCGTGACCTCCTGCACCGCCACGCCGATACGCCCGCGGCGTACCTGACCGTCCTTGCGCAACTGCTGGTAGATGTCCATCGCGACATCGATCGGAATGGCGAAGGACAGCCCCATGAAACCACCGGTTTCACTGTAGATCTGGGCATTGATCCCGATCACCTCGCCACGCAGGTTGAAGAGCGGTCCTCCCGAATTGCCCGGGTTGATCGCCACGTCGGTCTGGATGAAGGGAACGAAATTCTCGTCCGGCAAGGCCCGCCCCATCGCGCTGACGATGCCGGCGGTGACGGTATGCTCGAAGCCGAACGGTGATCCGATGGCAAGTACCCACTCACCCACCTTCAGCCGCTCCGGATTACCCAGCCGCACGACGGGCAGTCCGCTCGCTTCGATCCGGATCACCGCGACATCGCTACGCGGGTCGGTGCCGACGACCGTCGCATTGAACTCGCGCTTGTCGACCAGGCGCACGACAATCTCGTCCGCTCCGGACACGACATGGGCATTGGTCAGGATGTAGCCGTCCGGACTGATGATGAAACCCGAACCGAGCGACGGGTTACCCTCGCCGGGAGTCTCCGGAAGCTGCGGCAGAAAGCGACGGAGCAGATCCATCCACTCCTCGCCACTCTCGGTGTCAGGCAGCTCCGGCAGCGCTGACAAAGCCGGCGCCGCGGCCGTGGTGCTGATATTCACCACGGCAGCCCCCTGTGAAGTCACGATGGCGCTGAAATCCGGCAGGCTGGCAGCCGATGCAAGCGTCGCAACACCTGCGCACCACAGCAGGACCACCCAGGAACGCAAGCGACCGAGGGGAAAAGTCATCGGACCTCGCCGAAGTCATGGGCGCAGAGCGCCTCGGGACGCACCATCTCCACCTGCAGCGCGCTACGCCAGCGCCGGCTGCGATGCAGCACACGATGGATCACGAAAGCCGCCAACAGGCCGACCAATGCGCCGCCCAGCGCCGCCGCATCGCCACCGGCCAGCCACTGACCGCAAGCGGCTCCGACGATCAACAACACCGCCGCCAGACCATAGCTGCTCAAGGCACTGCGCAACGAACCCCCGTCCTGCATGCGCAGACCGACCTCCTCACCCCCCTTCACCCCCAGGGTGTCGGGCAGAGAGAACTCCGACACCGGCGGGCGAATCGCATACGCCAGCTTGACCGAACGACACCCACCCGGCTCGTCGCAGCGGCCGCAGCCTTCCTGCCGATCGACGACACGCAGACGCGCAGCGCCGTCGGCCACAGCGACTACGACCGCGCGGGCCTCGATCACCTGCCGGCCCTCTCCATGGCGTCGCCGAGGCTCTGGAGCGCACGCATGGGGACCTCTCCCAGCGCCGTCAGCAGATGGCCTTCGACTTCGCGACGATAGATGTTGATGGCGCCACTTGCGACCGGGCCGGTCGTGGTCGCGGCGCTTTGCTCGAGCGGCTCGACGAAGACCGAGATGGAAGCCAGACCGTCACTGAAGACCATGTGCAGCACATCGCGCTGCTCACGACCGAGCGGCCGACTCTGGACGGACTCCAGCGCATAGCCGGGCAAGGGGCGCCCAAGCACCCAGCCGCTGCCGGCGGTGTCGACCCGCGAACCGTGGGCGGCGACAACATTCCAGCCGCGCTCCTCGCTGAAGGCCGGGCGCGCGGTGTCCGCACTGACCCCTTCACCGATACGCACGTCACTGAACATGAACTGCTCGATGACCGCCCCCTCTTCGTCGACCATGCGGGCCTTAAGTAGCAGACCGGACTGCACATCGGCCCACAGCATGTGGCCATAGCGCAGGTCATCACGCGGATCGAGCCTGATCAGCCGGGCGTCGAAACCGGCCACGCGCGACACCTGTCCGGCGCTGACCTCGTAGTTCTCGGTGATGCGACCCAGGGCGGTCGGCAGTCTGGCCGGAAAGGAGCGCGGGCCGCCCGAACGGTCAACGATTACCGTCTTGCGCTCCGGAAATACACACCACACTTCATCATTGTCGCGAATGACCTGACGCGGGCTGCCATCGAGCACTTCCAGGCGCTCATGCTGGCCGGAGGCATCGACGACGTGGGTGATGCGCGAGGTCTCGGCGATCGGGCCGGATTGATAGACGAAGGTCCCGGAATAATTGAGTTCGTCAGCCGCCGAGGCAATGCGTGCGAGCCAGGTCAGCGGGTCGTCGGCACTGCTCGCCGAAACCGGCTGAGCAAGCGGCAGCGCCAGCAACAGCGCAACGACAAACCCCCTCATCGACGCTGGTCTCCGCGCACATCGGAAACGGTTCGGACGTAATGGACAGAACCGGGAATCGGGCCACCGCCACTCATTGCCTGATGCGCGAACAGGTAATTGCGATGGGAATCGTCCGCGGCGCTGGTGGCCAGCTGCACGCTGCGGGAGGAATCGGAGACCACCGTCTCGGTCGGAGCACCGGCAATCACGCCGGCCACGGGGATGCTGTCAGGTGTGCGGGGATACAGCGTGAATGCAACCGCCCCGACTGCGACAACACCCATCACCGAAGCGGCAATCGCCATCGCCGGCCGCCCGACAAAAGGCAGACTGCGTCGGCGCACTGGCGCAAGCAGCGTCGGCTCGTCCTCGAGCTCGCCCATGACACGCGCAACGAAGTCAGGTCGATGGTCGGTGTCGCCACGCAGAGCGTCCCCGATCAGGCAGTAGGCGTCCCACTGACTGCGCAAGCGGGCATCCTCACGCAGGGCCGCGAAGACCGGCGTGGAAGAGGCCATATCGACATCACCATCGAGCAGGGAAGAGAGTTTTTCCTTCATGTGCACCACCTACCAACGTTTGTCGGGAGCCGTTTCGAGCAAGGGCCGCAGCCTTTCGGCAATGGCCTCGCGCGCACGGAAGATGCGCGAACGCACCGTACCGATCGGGCATTCCATGATGCCCGCGATTTCCTCGTAGCTCAGACCCTCGAGCTCGCGCAACATGATTGCTGTGCGCAACTCCTCGGGCAGAGCCGCCATGGCGTCTTCGACCGTCTCGCCGATCTGCTTCGTCATCAGCAGCCGTTCCGGCGTGTTGACGTCGCGCAACTGATCGGCGTCTTCGAAGGTCTCGGCTTCGCTCGCATCGAACCCGGTCGAAGTCGGCGCCCGCCGTCCCTGCGAAACAAGAAAGTTCTTCGCGGTGTTGATCCCGATGCGGTACAACCACGTGTAGAAAGCACTCTCGCCACGAAACGAACCCAGCGCACGATAGGCCTTGATGAAAGTCTCCTGCGCAACGTCCTCCACTTCGGCCGGATCACGGATCAGCCGTGACAGCAGACGATGCAGCTTGCGCTGGTACTTGGACACCAGCAGGCCGAACGCCTGTTTGTCGCCGCGCTGGACGCGCTCAACAAGCACCTGGTCAATTTCGCGATCGCTCATGCGCGGGTCGTCATCCGGGAATCGGGGCAAAAAACCCCAGCAGTATAGCGACGCGCCATGGGGACAGCAAAACCGAAGCCTGTTGCACTGACAGAGGGGTTTTCAAATAGTTCATAGGCCTGTGTGGTCTTGTGCAATCACGTTACGCGCGGAACGGCTGGCAACTCACGGCATGATATGCTGAGTGCGCATTTCTGCCTCTTCGCACGGTGCTCCCAAGTGATCAAGAACTACGACGTACTCATCCTCGGCAGCGGCACGGCCGGCCAGTCCATTGCGCTTCGGCTGGCCGATCGTCTGCGCGTTGCGCTGGTCACCAAGCGGAGCCTGGCCGACAGCGCAAGCGCCTGGGCCCAGGGCGGCATCGCTGCCGTGCTCGACGCCAGCGACAGCGTGGAAGCGCATGTCGAGGATACCCTCATCGCGGGCGCAGGACTGTGCGACGAAGCCGCAACCCGTTTCGTGGTCGAACACGGACGCGGCGCAATCGAGTGGCTGATCGACCGCGGCGTGCCATTCACGCGCGAGGAAGGCACGGCACTGGGCTATCACCTCACGCGCGAGGGCGGCCACTCGGCGCGACGCATCATCCACGCCGCCGACGCCACCGGAGCTGCCGTACAGCAGACGCTGAGCGAACAGGTCCGCAATCATCCGAACATCGACGTACTCGAACGGCACATCGGCATCGATCTGGTCACCGGCGCCAAGCTCGGCCGCCCGGCTGCCGGCTGCCTCGGCGCTTACGTACTCGACATCGACAGCGGCCATGTGGTGACCATCGGCGCACGCCACACCGTGCTCGCCACTGGCGGCGCGGGCAAGGTCTACCTGTATACGACCAACCCCGATGTCGCCACCGGGGACGGCATCGCCATGGCCTGGCGCGCGGGCTGCCGCGTCGCGAACATGGAATTCATCCAGTTCCACCCGACCTGCCTGTACCACCCGCGCGCCAAATCCTTCCTCATCACCGAAGCGGTGCGTGGCGAAGGCGGCATCCTGCGTCTGCCCGACGGCACGCGCTTCATGCCGGACCATGACCCGCGGGCAGAGCTGGCGCCGCGCGACGTCGTCGCACGTGCGATCGACTTCGAGATGAAGAAGCGCGGCCTCGACTGCGTCTACCTGGACATCTCGCACAAGCCGGCGGAGTGGTTGCGAGAGCACTTCCCGAACATCTTTGCGCGCTGCCTGGAACTGGGAATCGACATCTCGAAGGAGCCGATCCCGGTGGTGCCGGCAGCGCATTACACCTGCGGCGGAGTGGTCACGGATCTGTCCGCCCGTACCGACCTGCCCGGCCTGTATTGCGTCGGCGAGACTTCCTACACCGGCCTGCATGGCGCCAATCGACTGGCCAGCAACTCGCTGCTCGAATGCGTGGTGTTCGGAGAGGCTGCCGCACGCGACATCCTCGATCACCCGCGTGCGGAACCGGGCGCCCTGCCGGTATGGGACGAGTCGCGCGTCACCGACGCCGACGAGGAAGTGGTGATCTCGCACAACTGGGACGAATTGCGTCGCTTCATGTGGGACTATGTCGGCATCGTCCGCACCACCAAGCGGCTGCAGCGCGCGCAACATCGCATCCGTCTGCTTACGCGCGAAATTCACGACTACTACTCGAACTTTCGCGTCGGCAACGACCTGATCGAACTGCGCAACCTGGTCGTCACGGCCGACCTCATCGTGCGTTGCGCACTGCGTCGCAAGGAAAGCCGCGGGCTGCACTTCTCACGTGACTTTCCGGCGCCGCTGCAACGCCCGCGCCCGACCATCCTCACGCCGCGTCGCTGATCGCACGCGTCGGCACGACCTCCGCCTTGTGGCGTAGCCAGATGCCGAGCGCCTGCCAGTCTTCGCGGGAACACTCGGTCCGCCACACCATGCACGCCCGGTGACGACCGGAAGCCGGTTCGCGCCACTCCAGCCATCGCACCACACCAAAGTCCGCCAAGCGCCCGCATGGCCGCCCCTCGACGCCAGGACTGTCCGGAAAACGCAACAGACCGTCGTCGCCCAGCTCGATGTCACGCACACGATCGCGCCGCAGACGCCGGGCGGCAAGAACGAGGCCAGCCAGCAACAGCGTGCCCCCCGCGAGCCCCCATCCCGGCCTGACAGGAAACAGATGCACAAATGAAATCGCCGCGACCAGGTGGATCGCGGCGATAAGCGCAGGGGTGCGCAGCCCGGGGCAGATGGCGATGATTCGCGGATAGCGCATCATCACAAGGGACGATCACATCCTGCGGAACACCAGCGTGCCGTTGGTGCCACCGAAACCGAAGTTGTTCTTCAGCGCGACGTCGATCTTCATGTCCCGCGCCGTGTTGGCGCAGTAATCCAGATCGCACTCCGGATCCTGCTCGAAGATGTTGATGGTCGGCGGCGAGACCTGATTGTGCACGGCCAGCACCGTGAACACGGACTCCAGACCGCCAGCGCCACCGAGCAGGTGACCGGTCATCGACTTGGTGGAATTGACCACCAGCCCTTTTGCCACATCGGGCCTCACGGCCAGCTTCACCGCTTCGGTCTCGTTCTTGTCGCCGAGTGGCGTGGAGGTGCCGTGAGCGTTCAGGTAATGAACCTGATCCGGATTCACGCCGGCGTTCTTCATGGCGTTGACCATGCTGCGACGCGGACCGTCCGTATCCGGCGCAGTCATGTGGTAGGCGTCACCACTCATGCCGAAGCCGGCCACTTCGGCATAAATCTTCGCGCCGCGCGCCTTCGCGTGCTCATACTCCTCGAGCACCAGTACACCGGCGCCCTCACCCAGCACGAACCCGTCGCGATCCTTGTCCCACGGACGGCTGGCAGTGGCCGGGTCGTCATTGCGGGTAGACAGCGCCTTGGCGGAGGCGAAACCGCCGATGGCCAATGGCGTGACCGTGGATTCGGCACCGCCGCACACCATCACGTCGGCGTCACCGTACTCGATCATGCGTGCCGACAGACCGATGGCGTGCAGGCCGGTGGTACACGCCGTGACCACGGCGATGTTCGGACCGCGCAGACCGAGCATGATCGACATGTGGCCGGAGATCATGTTGATGATCGTACCGGGGATGAAAAACGGCGAAATCTTGCGGTGTCCGGCAGCAAGGAAATCGTTGTGCGTATCCTCGATCATCGGCAGACCGCCGATGCCGGAACCGATATTCACGCCCATGCGGTCGGAGTTGGCCGCAGTCACTTCCAGTCCGGAATCGCGGAAGGCCTGCATGCCGGCGGCGATACCGTAATGAATGAAGGTGTCCATGCGCCTCGCCTCCTTCGGCGACAGATACGCGGAGAGGTCGAAATTCTTGACCTCTCCTGCGATCTGCACCGGGAAGGCGGACGCATCAAAGCGCGTGATCTTGCCAACGCCGGAGCGACCATTGACGAGACTCTCCCAAGCTTCCGGGACCGTATTGCCGACCGGGGAAATGCACCCCAGGCCGGTCACGACAACTCTGCGACGGGACAATGTTCGCTCCGTACCGAATTACTTCTTCAGATGGGCGTTGACGTAGTCAATCGCCTGCTGGACGCTGGTGATCTTCTCGGCTTCCTCGTCGGGAATTTCGCACTCGAACTCCTCTTCCAGCGCCATCACCAGCTCGACGGTGTCGAGCGAATCCGCACCGAGGTCGTCAACAAACGAGGATTCATTCTTGATCTCCGACTCGTTGACGCCAAGCTGCTCGGCAACGATCTTCTTGACGCGCTGTTCGATGTTCTCCATGGAGAGACTCCTTCCCTGATATGTAGATATATGGGTAAAACTAAAGCTGCGACATTCTACCAAAAACGCCGGCGGCGGCTATCGCGGCAGCACTACTTCGTACGGCGGCATCAGGCCATGTACATGCCGCCATTCACGTGCAGGGTCGTACCGGTGACGTAACTGGCTGCCGGCGAGGCGAGAAAAGCCACTGCGGCGGCGATTTCCTCGGGCTTGCCGAGACGTCCGAGCGCGATCTGACCGAGCAGGCCTTCGCGCGCCGAATCAGGCAGCGCCTTGGTCATGTCGGTATCGATGAAGCCGGGTGCCACACAGTTAACGGTGATGCCGCGGCTGCCCAGTTCGCGTGCCAGCGCGCGGCTCATGCCGGCCACGCCCGCTTTGGCGGCAGCATAGTTGGCCTGTCCGGCATTGCCCGAACTGCCGACCACCGAGGTGATGTTGATGATGCGCCCACTGCGCGCCTTCATCATGCCGCGAATGACCAGCTTCGACATGCGATAGACCGCATCGAGATTGGTCGAAATGACATCCGACCACTCTTCGTCCTTCATGCGCATGGTGAGGTTGTCGCGCGTGATGCCGGCGTTGTTGACCAGAATGGCGACACTACCGAATGTCTTTTCGATGTCTCCCACCAAGGCCTCACAGGCGGCGGCATCGGTGACATTGAGCACCCGACCCGCACCGGCCACGCCAGCCGCGGACAGGCCGGCGGAGATGTCGGCCGCACCGGATTCCGACGTGGCGGTACCGATCACGGTGGCGCCCATGGCACCAAGCTCGAGGGCGATCGCCCGACCGATGCCACGCGACGCGCCGGTGACGAGGGCAACGAGCCCTTCCAGGGGTTTGCTCATGGGACTCACCTCGCGGCGGCGACGGCTTCGTCGAAGCTCGCCGCATCGTGGATGGAAGCGCACGGCACGTCACCGGCGCTGCGCTTGCTCATGCCGGCCAGCACCTTGCCCGGCCCGCACTCGAAGAGATGCGAGACACCGCGCGCGGCGATGGCCTGGATCGTCTCGATCCAGCGCACCGGCGAATACGCCTGACGGATCAGTGCATCACGGATGCGCTCGGGCTCGGTTTCGATGCCGACATCGACGTTGTTCACCACCGCGATGGAGGGCGCGGAGATGCTCACGGACTGCAGACGCTCGGCCAGCCGGTCGGCG
>JBFHJY010000002.1:0-29491 GCA_041595655.1 Azoarcus sp. | reverse complement strand
GGTGGTCGGTATCTGCGTGATCGGCCTGGTGCTGATGCAGCACGGCAAGGGCGCTGATGCCGGCGCAGCCTTCGGCGGTGGCGGTGGTGGGGGCGGTGGTGGCGCCGGCAGCGTGTTCGGCTCGTCCGGTTCGGCCAACTTCCTCAGTCGCACCACCGGGATTCTTGCGACGGTGTTCTTCATCACGAGCCTGGGTCTGGCCTATCTGGCCGGCAACAAGCCGTCTGCTCCGGCCAGCATCATGGACAGCGCACTGCCGGCGCAGTCTTCTCCCTCGCTGCAGGGTGACGTGCCGTCGGCTCCTGCTGCCGACGTTCCCGCTGCACCGGCTGCCGCTGACTCGACGGCTGCGCCTGCCGACGTGCCGGCCGCGCAAAACTAGGCGCAGCAAGCTTGCGCGGGACGGGCAAATCCGTATAATGCGCGTTCCCGAGAAATCAGGGCCGACGTGGTGAAATTGGTAGACACGCCATCTTGAGGGGGTGGTGGCGCAAGCCGTGTGAGTTCGAGTCTCACCGTCGGCACCAGAATTCGGAAAGAATGCCCGCACATGCGGGCATTTTTTTTGTCGCCGGATGGAGGATGCATGACTGAATCATCTGTGCCCAGGGATCCGCTGGAAGAGTCGATGCTTGCAACCGAGCAGGTGTTCCAGGGGGTGTTGCTCGACGTGCGCCGTGATCGCGTGCGCCTGCCCGATGGTGCCGAGGCGACACGTGAATACGTGCGTCATCCCGGCGCTGTTGCCATTGTCGCGGTGCGCGATGACGGCAACCTCGTGTTCGAGCGCCAGTTCCGCTACCCGCTGCAGCGCAGCTTTCTCGAGGTGCCTGCCGGCAAGATCGATCCGGGCGAGGACGTCCTGGCCTGCGCCCGGCGCGAGCTGCGTGAGGAAACCGGTTTTGCCGCTGCCGAGTGGACGCATCTGGGGGTGTTCCACCCGTGCATCGGATATTCGGACGAGCGCATCGAGGTGTTCCTCGCGCGTGGCTTGAGCGAGGTCGGTGACGCGCTGGATGACGAGGAATTCCTCGAGGTTCTGGCAATCTCTCCGGCCGAGGCTCGGCGCGGCGTTCTGGACGGCTCGATCACCGATGCCAAGACGATATCGGCGCTGTTCATGGCGATGCCGCATCTGCGCTGATGCCGATGACACTGTCCGCCGCTGTGCATAGCGAGCTGATCATCAGGAAGAGCCGTTTCATCGGCTGCGTCGAGCCGATGGGCGACCGGGCCATGGCGCTCGAGCGGGTGGCCGAACTGCGCGCCCGGCATCCGGCTGCGACGCATGTCTGCTGGGCCCTGCATGCCGGCGGCCAGTCGGCCGCCAACGATGATGGTGAGCCTTCCGGGACTGCCGGCCAGCCGATGCTGCGTGTGTTGCGCCATCAGGATCTCGACGGCGTACTGGCTACCGTGGTGCGCTATTTCGGTGGCGTCAAGCTCGGCGCCGGCGGCTTGGTGCGCGCCTATACGGACGCCGTGGCGCAGGCCTTGCTCGATGCGCAGAAGGTCGCGATCCGTGCCGTGACGACGCTGCTCTGTGAAGTTCCGTATCCACTCGAAGGCCTGTTCCGGCGAGAGCTTGCGGCGGCAGGCGCGGTGCTGGAGGCGGCGGAGCATGGTGAGTTCGTGGCGCTTCGCTTCAGTCTGCCAGCAGACGATGCGGTGGCGCTGCGCGCGCGTCTGGACGAACTGGCTCAGGGGCAGGCACGCTGGCCGGACCGGGATACGGGCTGATCAGACCTGCAGCAGGTCTTCCAGCTCGCGCTGGATGCGCACCGTGGCACGCTCCTGCGTGAGCACCTCACCGGACAGCAGGAAGGTGTCCTCGATGCGTTCGCCCAGAGTCGAGATCTTTGCCGTATGTACGGCAATGCCGTGCCGTGCGAGCAGTTCGGCAACGCCGAACAGCACCCCCGGGCGGTCGGCGGCCGAGATCGACAGGATGTAGTGCCGTCCGGCGTCGTCCGGACGGATATGCACGGCGGGGGTGATCGGGAAATAGCGGGCGTGGCGTGACAGGCGCCCGTTGCTCGGCCGGTCGGGCGGGGCGTTGCTGCACAGGCGTTCTCCCAGCTCATGCTCGATCAGCGTGATCACGTCGCGGTAGCGGGCTTCGTTGCCGGGCGCCTGCAGCACGAAGCTGTCGAGCGCGTAGCCATGCCGTGTGGTGTGCACCTTGGCTTCCAGAATCGAAAAGCCGAGCTTGCCGAAGAAGCCGGTCAGCTGCACGAACAGATCCTTGCGGTCAGGCAGATACACGAGCACCTGAGCGCCTTCGTACTCGGGAGTGATGCGCGCCTTCACGACGGGATCCGTTCCGTCGGGGCGGAAATACAGCTGGCGTGTGTGCCACGCGATGTCCTCGGCGGAATTGCGCATGAAGTACACCGCGTCGAGGCGACGCCACAGTTCGTCCTCGATGCCGGGACGCAGGCCGTAATAACGCAGCAGCTCGCGCGCATTCTCCTGTCGCTGATCCAGCCCCAGCGCCTGCTGCGGTGTGGCGCCGCGCAGCAGACGCTGGGTGGCGAAGAACAGGTCCTCCAGCAACTTCGCGCGCCAGCCGTTCCAGACCTTGGGGCTGGTGCCGCGGATGTCTGCGTGCGTGAGCAGGTACAGCGCGATCAGCCGGCGCTCGCTGCCGACGATGTCGGCGAAACGGCGGATCACGTCGGGGTCGGCGGTGTCCTGCTTCTGCGCCACCTGCGACATGGTCAGGTGGTGCTCGACCAGCCAGACCACCAGGTCGGTGTCTTCGGGTTCCAGTCCATGCGCTTCGCAGAAGGCGCGAGCGTCATCCATGCCGAGCTTCGAATGGTCGCCGCCGCGCCCCTTCGCGATGTCGTGGAACAGAGCGGCGACGTAGAGCAGCCAGTTACGCTCGAAGCCGAGCATCAGCCGTGTCATCAGCGGGTACTCGTGGGCATGCTTGCCCATCGTGAACTGGCGCACGTTGCGCACGACCATGAGGATGTGCTGATCTACCGTGTAGACATGGAACAGGTCGTGCTGCATCTGACACACGATGCGGTGCCAGGCCGGCAGATAGCGGCCGAGGATGCCGTACTGGTTCATGCGGCGCAGCTCGTGCACGATGCCGCGTTTCTGTTGCAGGATCTGCAGGAAGAGTGCGTGATTGGCCGGATCGGCGCGGAACTTCGCGTTGATCAGGCGACGGCTCGACCATAGCAGGCGCAGCGTGCGCGCCGTCATGCCATTCAGTTCCGGGCGCTGCTGCAGGATCGGGAAGCATTCGAGCAATGCGGAGGGTCGCTGCTCGAAGACCTTTTCGTGGCGTATGTCGAGAAGATTGCCGGCGATCTGCCAGCTCTCGTCGATGATCTCCTGGGCGACTTTGCCATTACTGAGGATCTCGTTGGCGAAGTTCTGCAGAAGGATGGTGTTGATCTGGCTGACCTTCTTCGCCGTCACGTAGTAGCGCTGCATCATCACCTCCGACGCGCGCTTGGCAGCCGTGGCGCTGAAGCCCAGCGCCCTGGCGAGGTTTTCCTGGTGATCGAACAGCAGGCGGTCTTCGGCGCGTCCGGCCAGGTAGTGCAGGCGGATGCGTACGTGCTGCAGGAAGCGTTCGATGTTGCGCAACTCGCCTGCCTCGGCGGCGGTGATCAGGCGTTTGTGCGCGAGATCTCGCCAGTTGTGCGCCAGCCCGCTGGCCCGGGCGATCCAGCCGAGCATCTGCAGGTCGCGCAGGCCGCCCGGGCTTTCCTTGCAGTTCGGTTCGAGCGAGTACGGCGTGTCGTTGTAGCGCCCATGGCGCTGCTGCTGCTCGGCGAGTTTGGCGCGAAAGAAGGCGCGCGGGTCGAGCTCGGCGCGGTAGCGCTGCTGAAAGTCCTTGAAAAGCTTGCCGTTGCCGCCGACCGGGCGGGACTCGAGCAGGTTGGTCTGCACGGTGATGTCATCACGCGAAGCCTCGAGGCAGTCGTCGATGGTTCGCACGCTCAGGCCGATCTCCAGGCCGACGTCCCACAGCGCGCCTACCAGCGTCGACAGCCGCTCTTCGAGCGTCCTGTGCGGAGGCTCGGACAGCAGCATCATCAGGTCAACGTCGGACTGCGGAAACAATTCGCCGCGGCCGTAGCCGCCGACGGCAACGATCGCCACGTCGGCCGGAATGTCGCACAGCGCTGACAGGGAAAGCAGGGTGTCGTCGACGAGCCGGGCCCGCCCGTGCAGCAGCCGGGACCCCGATGGTCTTGCCTCGTACTCGCTGCGCAGCCGCCGTGACGCCTCTTCCAGCCCGGCGCGGATTTTGCCGAGCTGTTGCTGGAAGGCGTCGGCGGCAGGTGCAGGCATGGGTTCAGGCTGCGACGCGACGGTCGATGATCGACGGAGGGGGCAGGCAACCGGCCGACGTGGTAAGGATCTCGTAGCCGGTCTCGGTGACGAGCACGGTGTGCTCCCATTGCGCCGACAGGCTGCGGTCCTTGGTGACGATGGTCCAGCCGTCGGATAGCTCGGAGATGGCACGCTTGCCGGCATTGATCATCGGTTCGACGGTGAAGATCATGCCGGGCTTGAGCTCCAGTCCCGTGCCCGCGCGGCCGTAATGCAGGATCTGCGGATCCTCGTGGAAGGTGGCGCCGATGCCATGGCCGCAGAATTCGCGTACGACGGAGAATCCGCTGCCCTCTGCGTGATGCTGAATGACGTGGCCGATGTCGCCCAGATGTGCGCCGGGGCGTATCTGCGCAATGCCCAGCCACATGCATTCGAAGGTGACCTGGCACAGGCGGCGGGCGAGGATGCTGCCGGCCGACTCGCCGCCGACGATGAACATCCGGCTGGTGTCGCCGTGGTAGCCGTCCTTGATCACCGTGACGTCGATGTTCAGGATGTCGCCCTTCTTCAACACCTTGTCGCCCGGAATGCCGTGGCAGACCTGATGGTTGAGGGAGGTGCAGATGGATTTCGGAAACGGTGTGTATCCCGGCGGGCAGTAATTCAGCGGTGCGGGGATGGTGCCCTGGACATTGACCATGTATTCATGGCAAAGCCGGTCGAGTTCCTCGGTGGTGATGCCGGGCTGCACGTGCGGGGTGATGAAATCGAGCACTTCCGAGCCGAGGCGGCCGGCCACGCGCATCTTTTCGATTTCTTCAGGAGTCTTGATCTTGACGCTCATGTCTGGAGGGGTCCGTCACGCCCGTCGGCACTGGAGTACTCCGGGCTTTGTTGTGTCGTGCAGCGCAGGCTGGGGTGGAGCGGGCGCGGACACGAATTCGGGGGGTGGATGCTGCAGGTCAACAGGCTAGCGCATGCGCGTCGGGCCGGCAATTGCGCCCGGTGGCGGGGGCAGATTGTGCCTTGAGCGAATGACGGATTACCCGCTATAATTGCGGGCTTGATCGCATGTCGCGTTCAAAATCCGCACGTCCGGCGTGACTTCCCGCGGGGTCCGTTCGTTCCGGCAGGTCCGGCGAATGGTGCAAGGGAGGTTTTCAACGCGCCGGGCGGAGGCATAACCCTTTGTTTGGAGTAATAAATGTCTTCTGTATCGATGCGTCAGATGCTCGAGGCCGGTGTCCACTTCGGCCACCAGACCCGTTTCTGGAACCCGAAAATGGCCTCCTACATTTTCGGTCAGCGCAACAAGATCCACATCGTCAACCTCGAAAAGACCATGGTGAAGTACAACGAAGCCATGGACTTCGTTCGCAAGCTTTCCGCCAATCGCGGCACCATCATGTTCGTCGGCACCAAGCGTCAGGCACGCGAGATCGTTGCCGAGGAAGCGCAGCGTGCAGGCATGCCGTATGTCGATGAGCGTTGGCTGGGCGGCATGCTGACCAACTTCAAGACGGTCAAGCAGTCGATCAAGCGCCTCAAGGACATGGAGGCGATGATCGAAGAAGGTACGACCTCGCGCCTGTCGAAGAAGGAAACGCTGATGGCCAGCCGCGAGCTGGGCAAGCTGCAGACCAGCATCGGCGGCATCAAGGACATGAACGGCCTGCCCGACGCCCTGTTCGTGATCGACGTCGGCTATCACAAGATCGCCGTGCAGGAAGCCCAGAAGCTGGGGATCCCGGTGGTTGCGGTGGTGGACACCAACCATTCGCCGGACGGCATCGACTACGTCATTCCGGGTAACGACGACTCCTCGCGCGCGATCCGCCTGTATGCCCGCGGCGCTGCGGATGCGGTGCTGGAAGGTCGCAACATGGCCCTCAACGACATCGTTGCCGCAGGTGAGGACGAGTTCGTCGAGGTTGAAGAGGATGACGTTTCGGGCGAAGAAGCCTGATCGGGCGGGGCGGCGTCAGCCGCCCCGGCGTTTTGCGGGCCATCCGGTCCGTTTTCACAGAATTCAAGATTGTCAGGAGTGAGCATGGCGGAAATTACCGCAGGCATGGTCAAGGAGCTGCGCGAGAAGACCGACGCGCCGATGATGGAATGCAAGAAGGCACTCACCGAAGCCGCTGGCGACATGGCCAAGGCTGAAGAGATCCTGCGCGTGAAGCTCGGCAACAAGGCCAGCAAGGCTTCGGCTCGTGTGGCGGCCGAGGGTGTGGTTGCGATCCACATCAGCGCCGACGGCAAGCTGGGCAGCATTCTCGAGATCAACTCCGAGACCGACTTCGTTGCAAAGAACGACGACTTCCTGAAGCTCGCAGCCGACTGCGCCCAACTCGTGGCCGAGAAGAACCCGGCTGACGTTGCTGCGCTGTCTGCGCTGCCGCTGGGCGACGGTACGGTCGAATCGGTGCGCACTGCGCTGGTCGGCAAGATCGGCGAGAACATGACGCTGCGCCGTTTCGCTCGGGTCGAAGCCAAGGGCGCGCTGCAGTCGTACATCCATGGCGGCTCGAAGATCGGCGTCCTGATCGACCTGGTCGGTGGCGACGAGCAGCTCGGCAAGGATCTGGCGATGCACATCGCCGCCTCCAAGCCGAAGGCGCTGGACGCATCGGGTGTTGCGGCCGAATTGCTGGACACCGAGCGTCGTATCGCGGTCGAGAAGGCACGCGAGGCGGGCAAGCCGGAAGCGATGCTCGAGAAGATCGCCGAAGGTACGGTGCAGAAGTACCTCAAGGATGTGACCCTGCTGGGTCAGGTCTTCGTCAAGGCCGAGGACGGCAAGCAGACCATCGAGCAGCTGCTCAAGGCGCGCGGCGCCAGCGTTGCCGGCTTCGAGCTGTTCATCGTCGGTGAAGGCATCGAGAAGCAGGTCACCGACTTCGCCGCCGAAGTGGCCGCCCAGGCCGCTGCTGCACAGAAGTAAGAGGCCCCCGATGACCGCCGCCTACAAGCGCATCATGCTGAAGCTGTCCGGCGAAGCCCTGATGGGAGACGACGCCTACGGCATCAACGACGAGGTCGTGTCACGCATCGTCTCCGAGATCGGGGAGGTGGTGGCGCTGGGTGTGCAGGTTGGCGTGGTCATCGGCGGCGGAAACATCTTTCGCGGCATGAAGGGCGCGGCCGCCGGCATGGATCGCGCCACCGCCGACTACATGGGCATGCTCGCCACCGTGATGAACGCGATGGCGCTGGCCGATGCCATGCAGCGTGCGGGGCTGTCTGCGCGCGTGCAGTCGGCCTTGCGCATCGATCAGGTGGTCGAGCCCTACATCCGTGGGCGCGCCATCCGCCACATGGAAGAAGGGCGCATCGTGATCTTCGCCGCCGGCACCGGCAATCCGTTCTTCACGACGGATACCGCCGCTGCGCTGCGTGGCTCGGAGATGGGTGCCCAGATCGTGCTCAAGGCGACAAAGGTCGACGGAATCTACACGGCCGACCCGAAGAAGCATCCGGACGCCAAGCGTTTTCACCGCATCAGTTTCGACGAGGCGATCGGTCGCAATCTCGAGGTGCTCGACGCAACCGCTTTCGCCCTGTGCCGCGACCAGAAACTGCCCATCAACGTGTTCTCGATCTTCAAGCCCGGCGCGCTGAGCCGCGTGGTTATGGGTGAGGATGAGGGCACGCTCGTTCATTCCTGAGGGTTCGACGCATGATCTCCGATCTGAACAAGACCATTGAGCAGAAGATGCAGAAGTCCATCGAGGTGCTCAAGGCGGACCTGGCCAAGGTCCGCACCGGGCGCGCTCATACCGGACTGCTTGACCATGTCATGGTGGAGTACTACGGCAGCATGGTGCCGGTAAACCAGGTGGCGAACGTCACGCTCATCGATGCCCGCACCATCGGTGTACAGGTGTGGGAAAAGGGCTTGGCGCAGAAGGTCGAGAAGGCGATCCGCGACAGCGATCTGGGCCTCAACCCGGCTTCGCAGGGCGAGATCATCCGCGTGCCCATGCCCGCACTGACCGAAGAACGCCGCAGGGATCTGACCAAGGTTGTGCGCAACGAGGGCGAGGCGGCCAAGGTCGCCATCCGCAACCTGCGACGTGACGCCAATCAGACGCTCAAGGATGGCGTGAAGGCGAAGGAGATTTCGGAGGACGACGATCGTCGAGGTCAGGACGTCATCCAGAAGCTCACCGACAAGTACGTCGCCGAGATCGACAAGCTGCTCGCCGAGAAAGAACACGAGCTGATGCAGATCTGAGCCCCGCGGCGCCACGACGAGGGCTCACGATGGCGAAAGCCACGTTTTCCAGTTCCACCCGCGAGATTCCGGAGGTCGGCGAAGTGCCGACCCACCTCGCAGTCATCATGGATGGCAACGGCCGTTGGGCCCGACGCCGTCATCTGCCGCGCATCGCGGGACATCGCCGTGGGGTTGAGGCCGTACGGACGGTGATCCGTGCCTGTATGGAGCGCGGCATCTCCTATCTCACACTGTTTGCCTTCAGTTCCGAGAACTGGCGCCGGCCGGCGGACGAGGTTTCCTTTCTGATGCAGTTGTTCATGCGCGCCCTGCAGAACGAGGTGCGCCGGCTGCACGAGAACGGCGTCAGATTCCGGGTGATCGGCGATCTGACGCGCTTTGACGCCTCCATCCAGAAACTGATCCGCGAGGCGGAAGCGCTCACGGCGGACAACGATCGTCTCACCCTGACCGTCGCGGCCAACTACGGCGGACGCTGGGACATCGTCTCTGCGCTCAATCGCCTGGCAGCACGTCACCCGGGGCGAAGTGACTTCACCGAGGAGGAGATCGGCGCAGAGCTGGCGATGCACGAAGCGCCCGAGCCTGATCTGTTCATCCGCACCGGTGGCGAGCAGCGCATCTCCAACTTCCTGCTGTGGCAGCTGGCCTACACCGAGCTGTACTTCACCGACACGCTGTGGCCGGATTTCGACCAAACCGCCCTCGAGCAGGCGATTGCCTCTTACCGGGCGCGTGAGCGTCGCTTCGGTCGAACCAGCGAACAGCTGCGTAAGCCGTCAGCCACGAGCGGTGACGATGCTTAGGCAGCGCGTAATCACGGCCGTTCTGCTGATCACGGGCTTTCTCGCCGCCTTGTTTCTGGCGCCGGAAGCTTTGTGGATCTCGCTCGTCGTGCTGGTGGCCGGCGCTGCAGCATGGGAATGGTGCGCACTGCTGGGATTGGGCGGACTCGCTCGCGGCGCCTTCGTCACGGCAACGGCCGTCATATGTGCGCTGCTCGCCTTTCCGGCTACCGAGGATTTCCGCTGGATCGTTCATGCGGCCGGAGTCGGATTCTGGTTGCTGGTGGTTCCGCTCTGGATGCTGCGGCGCTGGCGCCCGGGTGCGTTGGCCGGGGGGCTCGCCGGCTGGGTGGTGCTGTTGCCGACAGCCCTTGCGCTGATCGATCTGCGCGCCATCGACCCGTGGCTGTTGCTGGCGGTGATGGGACTGGTTTGGGTTGCCGACATTGCGGCCTATTTCACGGGACGGGCTTTCGGGCGCACCCGCCTGGCGCCATCGATCAGCCCCGGCAAAACCCGCGAAGGTGCGTATGGCGCGCTGCTCGGAGTGTTCATCTGCGGCATGCTGCTGTATTCGCTCGGGGGGGGAGTGGCCAACACCTTGTCGCCGATCCTGGTGGCCGTGTTCCTGCCGCTGTTCGCGATTCTCGGCATCGTCGGAGATCTGTTCGAATCGTTACTCAAGCGGCTGGCCCGCGTGAAGGACAGCGGCGCGTTGCTGCCCGGTCACGGCGGGGTGCTCGATCGAATCGACAGTCTTACCCCGACAATGCCGCTGGTGGCGCTGATTGCTGCCTGGTCGGGGTGGTGAGATGGCAGTGAGCGAACCCCGTCATGTGGTTGTGCTTGGTGCCACCGGCTCGATCGGCGTCAGCACGCTCGACGTCATCGCGCGTCATCCCGATCGTTTCCGGGTGTTCGCACTGACGGCCCATCGCCAGGTGGACCGGCTGTTCGAGCAGTGCATTCGTTTCGTGCCGGCCTGTGCGGTCCTTGACCGCCCGGACGACGCCCGGGAGCTGGCGCGCCGTCTGCGCGAAGCGCACTGTCCGACCGAGGTCCTGCACGGCGCATCGGCGCTGGCCGCGGTGGCGGCGGATCCGGCTGTCGATGTGGTGATGGCAGCCATCGTCGGTGCGGCTGGTCTGGCGCCGGCAATGGCGGCTGCGCGTGCGGGCAAGCGCTTGCTGCTTGCCAACAAGGAGGCTTTGGTGCTCGGCGGCGAACTGTTCATGCGCACCGTGCACGAGGGCGGCGCAACGCTGCTGCCGATCGACAGTGAGCACAACGCGGTATTCCAGTCCTTGCCCGCAGCCTATGGGGGCTCGCTCGATGGCGCAGGCGTGCGGCGCATTCTCCTGACGGCTTCCGGCGGTCCGTTTCGCGACGTACCGCTGGCTGGGCTCGGCGCCGTGACACCGGAGCAGGCCTGTGCGCATCCGAACTGGGTGATGGGGCGCAAGATCTCCGTTGATTCGGCAACGATGATGAACAAGGGACTGGAGGTCATCGAGGCGCACTGGCTGTTTGCCGCGCCGGCCGATCGCATCGATGTTGTCGTGCATCCGCAGAGCGTCATCCATTCGATGGTCGAGTATGTGGATGGCTCCGTGATCGCCCAGCTCGGGAATCCCGACATGCGCACACCGATCGCGCATGCGCTGGGTTTCCCGGAGCGCATCGATGCCGGCGTCAGCAGCCTGGACCTGTTCATGGTCGGACAACTGAACTTTCAGCGGCCCGATCTGGAGCGTTTTCCCTGCCTTGCGCTGGCCTACGATGCACTGCGTGCCGGAGGCCCGGCGCCGGGCGTGCTCAATGCCGCCAACGAGGAAGCGGTGGCTGCCTTTCTCGAACGGCGCATCGGTTTTCGCGCCATTTGCGAAGTGATTGAAGATGCGCTTGAACGCGCCGACGGTCTGTCGGTCGAATCGCTCGAAGCCGTTCTTGACACAGACCGCAGCGGGCGCGAACTGGCGCGCGCAGCGATTGCCCTTCGCGAGCATTGATGAACCTCCTCGAATACGTCATTCCCTTCGTCATCGCGCTCGGCGTGCTGATTTTCGTGCATGAGCTCGGACACTACCTGGTTGCGCGCTGGTGCGGCGTCAAGGTCCTGCGCTTCTCGGTCGGCTTCGGCCAGCCTCTGCTCAAATGGTCGGTCGGGCGTGACCGCACGGAATGGGTGCTCGCTGCGTTCCCGCTCGGCGGCTATGTGCGCATGCTCGATGAGCGTGAGGGAGAAGTCCCGGCACAGGACCTTCCGCGTTCCTTCAACCGTCAATCAGTGTGGCGGCGCTTTGCCATCGTTTCGGCCGGACCGCTGGCCAATTTCCTGCTTGCCATCGTCTTGTACTGGGGGCTTTTCTCGACCGGGATGGAGGAGTTGCGCCCGCGTGTGACGCTGACCCAGGCCGAGTCGAGCATTGCCATGGAGGCCGGCATTCGCGAGGGTGACACGGTGCTGTCCATCGACGGGGCGGAGGTGCGAGGATGGTCCGATCTGCGCTGGCTGATGCTGCAGGCCGTACTCGATCGACGGCAGGCCGACGTCATGGTGCGCGCGGCGGACGGTGGCGAAACGCCGCTGCGGCTCGATTTCAGCTCCGTCACCATCGACGATTCCGGGGATGACCTGATCGCCCGCGTCGGCTTGCGCCCCTGGCGGCCGGCGATTCCGCCGGTTGTCGGTCAGGTCCTCGATGGCAGCGCGGCCGCACGAGCGGGAGTGCAGTCCGGGGATCGATTCGTCGAGATCGACGGCCGACGCATCGATTCCTGGCTGGAACTGGTCGAGACCGTCAGTGAACAGGCGGGCAGGACGCTGCCGGCCGTCGTCGAGCGCGGTGACGTGCGTGTCGAGCTGGCCGTGGTGCCGGATGCGACGACGGTCGATGGCCGCAGCGTCGGACGCATCGGCGTATCGGCCGCCGACATGCCCGGGCTGCGTGACCAGATCTTCACGGTGGTGAGCTACGGACCGATCGAAGGCTTTGTCCGTGCGGTCGCCAAGACGTGGGATACCAGTGTGCTGACCCTCAAGATGATGGGCCGCATGCTGATCGGCGAGGTGTCATGGAAGAACCTGTCTGGACCGGTCACGATTGCCGATTACGCAGGCCAGACCGCCAAGCTCGGGCTGGCACATTACCTCGGTTTCATGGCGTTGATCAGCATCAGCCTGGGGGTGCTCAACCTGCTTCCCATCCCGGTGCTGGATGGGGGGCATTTGCTGTATTATGTCGTGGAAATTGTGAAGGGCAGTCCGGTGTCCGAGCGCACGATGCAGTTCGGACAGCAGGTTGGTCTGGTGATGCTGGCGCTGCTGATGGTGTTCGCTTTCTACAACGACATCATGCGGCTGATTCCCGGTTGAGAACGGAATGAGATTGAAACTTCTGAGCGGGCTGGTTGCAGCCCTTTTTGTTGCCGCTCCAGCCATTGCATTCGATACCTTTACGGTCCGGGATATCCGCGTCGAAGGCATTCAGCGCACCGAGGCCGGCACCGTCTTCAACTATCTGCCGGTTCGCGTCGGGGATACGTTCTCCGAGGATCAGGCGGCCAGTGCCATCCGCGACCTGTTCGCAACCGGTTTTTTCAGTGATGTACGCATCGAGGTCGAGAACGACGTCATCGTCGTGCTGGTGGATGAGCGGCCGGCCATCGCGGACATAACCTTCAGCGGCGTGAAGGAGTTCGACTCCAAGGCCCTCGAGGCAAGTCTTGCGGCCATCGGTCTGGCGGAGGCGCGTACCTTTGATCGTTCGTTGCTTGAGCGGGCCGAAGCAGAGCTCAAGCGTCAGTACCTGGGTCGCGGCAAGTATTCGGCGGAGGTCGTCACCACCGTGACCCCCCTGGAGCGCAATCGCGTCGGCATCAACTTCACCGTCAATGAAGGGGGTGTTGCCAAGATCCGCCAGATCAACATCGTCGGCAATCAGCAGTTCAAGGAAAAGGAGTTGCTGGATGTCTTCCGTCTTCGCACTCCGGGCTGGCTGACCTGGTACACCAAGAACGACCGCTATTCGCGTCAGCAACTGTCGGCTGACCTCGAGAACCTGCGCTCCTTCTATCTCGATCGCGGCTATCTCGACTTCAACATCGACTCCACCCAGGTGTCGATCACGCCCGACAAGAAAGACATCTACATCACGCTGAACATCACCGAAGGCGAGATGTACACGGTGTCGGACGTGAGCTTCGCGGGCGACCTGATCCTGCCCGAGGAGGAGTACCTCAAGCTCGCCACCATCCGTCCAGGGGAGGTCTTTTCCCGGGCCAAGCTGACCGAGACCACCGATGCGGTCACCGATCGCCTGGGCAACGAAGGCTACGCATTCGCCAACGTCAACGCGGCGCCGGAGATCGATACCGAGAAACGCGAGGTGGCCTTCACGATCTTCGTCGATCCGGGCCGGCGCGTGTACGTGCGGCGCATCAATGTCGGCGGCAACGTGCGCACGCGTGACGAAGTGATCCGTCGCGAGATGACCCAGATGGAAGGCGGTTGGTACGACGCCGCACTGATCCGCAAGTCGCGCACTCGCGTCGAACGGCTCGGCTTCTTCGACGACGTGGCGATCCAGACCCCGGCCGTTCCGGGCTCGACCGATCAGGTCGACGTGAACGTCGACGTCAAGGAGCGCCCGACCGGCAACCTTGCACTGGGTGCCGGCTTCTCCAGCTCCGAGAAGCTCGTGCTCAGCGGTTCGGTGACCCAGGACAACCTGTTCGGCTCCGGCAAGTCGCTGGGCGTCGGTCTGAATACGTCGAAGTCCGGGCGCACACTCTCGCTGTCGTTCACCGATCCGTACTACACCGTGGATGGCGTCAGCCTCGGTTACGACATCTACCGTCGCACCTACGACCCGTCCGAGACCACCCGGATCGCGCGTTACGAGTCCAAGTCCACGGGTGCAGGCATCCGTCTTGGCTATCCCATCGCCGAGGACGACCGCATCAATTTCGGCCTGGCGATCGATCGCACCGAGATCACCACCTACGACGAAAGCCCCGAGCTGTACAAGGACTTCTGCAGGGACTTCGGTTGTACCGATCCGGCGACCGGCATCGGTACGGTCACGGTCGACAGCCTGCTGGCAACGGTCGGCTGGTCGCGGGATTCGCGTGACAGCTTCATCTATCCCCGTTCAGGGACCTACCAGCGCGTGGCCTTCGAAGCGGCACTGGCGCCGGGTGATCTGCGTTATGGTCGTCTGAACTACCAGTACCAGTACTGGCTGCCGATCCGCCGCAGCGAGGCTCTGATGCTGAACGTCGACATGGGTGTGGCAAAGGGCTACGGTGGCAAGCCGGTCCCGTTCTACAAGAACTTCTACGCTGGCGGCATCGGTTCGGTGCGTGGTTTCGAACAAAGCTCGATCGGTCCCCGCACCATCGACGATGATCCGATCGGTGGCACGCGCAAGCTGGTTGCCAACGCGGAGTACTATTTCCCGTTGCCGGGTTCCGGCAGTGACCGTTCCTTCCGTGCGTCCCTGTTCTTCGACGCCGGCTATATCTGGGACGAGGAAGAGAAGTTCGATTCCGGCCAGATACGTTACAGTAGTGGCGTCGCGTTCTCCTGGTCGTCGCCGCTCGGCCCGCTCAAGTTCAGTCTGGGCTTCCCGCTCAAGAAGCAGTCGACCGACGAGGAAGAGCGATTCCAGTTCCAGTTCGGCTCGGTGTTCTGATCGTCGCAGCCATTTCGGAGGTTTATGTGAAATCCAAGGCTTTTCCCGTTCTCCTCGTCGCCCTGTGTGGCCTGTTCCCGGTTGCGGCGGGCGCCCAGTCGAAGATCGGCTTCGTTGATTCCGATCGTCTGATGCGTGAAGCCGGACCGGCCGTGGTTGCCCAGCAGCGTCTCGAGAAGGAATTCGAGTCCCGCGATCAGGAACTCCAGCGCATGGCAAGCCAGCTGCAGACCATGCAGGAAGACCTCGAGCGCAACGCACTGACCATGGGTGAGTCCCAGCGACGTGAAAAGGAACGCACGTTCAACGACCTCAACCGCGAGTTCCAGCGCAAGCAGCGTGAATTCCGCGAGGATCTGAACCAGCGTCGCAACGAGGAACTCGCGGCCGTGCTCGATCGTGCCAACGCGGCCATCAAGAAGGTTGCGGAGGCCGACAAGTACGACGTCATCCTGCAGGAAGCGGTATACGCCAGTCCGGGTATCGACATCACCGAAAAGGTGTTGAAGGCGCTCGAGCGCGGCCGTTGATCGCGGCTGCATGTACAGGCTTGATGAAATCGTCGCCCGATTCGGGGGCGAACTCGAGGGTGACGGCGCCACGCTGATCGACGGCGTCGGTACGCTCGAGCGGGCCGGCAGCGGCTGCATCAGTTTTCTGGCGAATCCGAAGTACGCCTCGCAACTTGCGGCATGTCAGGCCTCCGCCGTCATCCTCGCGCCCGTGGCGCGGGAGCGTACGGCGTTGCCGCGCATCGTCACGCCCGACCCCTACGTCTATTTCGCTCGCGTTTCACAACTTCTGAACCCGCCGCGCGCCCCCATGCCGGGCGTGTCCGGTTCTGCGTCGGTCTCCTCGCGTGTTCCGGCCTCGGCCAGCATCGCTCCGGGCGCTTACGTCGGCCGTGATGTCATGCTAGGTGAAGACGTCGTGATCGGGCCCGGATGCCATGTTGGCGACGGCGCGCGTGTCGGCGATGCCTGCGTGCTCAACGCCAACGTGACCATCTATCACGGCTGCGAGCTGGGTGCCCGTTGCATCTTGCATGCCGGCGCGGTCATCGGCGCCGACGGTTTCGGTTTTGCCCGCGAACGCGATGGCAGCTGGGTCAAGATCCCGCAGATCGGACGTGTGATCATCGGTGATGACGTCGAGATCGGCGCCAACACCACCATCGATCGCGGTGCGCTCGAAGACACCGTGATCGGCAATGACGTCAAGCTCGACAACCAGATCCAGATCGCGCACAACGTACGTATTGGCGATCACACCGCCATTGCGGGCTGCGTCGGCATTGCCGGCAGCACCACCATTGGCGCCCGCTGCATGATCGGCGGTCAGGCCGGTGTCATCGGACACCTCGAGATCTGCGACGACGTCGTCGTGTCGGCCGGCACGCTGGTCAGCAAGTCGATCCGCGAGCCGGGCGTGTATACCGGCAATCTGCCGCTGCAGCCGCACGGTGAGTGGGTGCGCAACTTCGCACACCTGCGTCATCTCGACAGCCTCGCGGATAGAATACGCCGCCTTGAACAACTCCTTGCCGAGCGCTCCGGCGCATGAAGCCATGATCATGGACATCAACGAAATTCTCGAATACCTGCCGCACCGCTATCCGTTTCTGCTGGTGGACCGCGTGCTGGAGATCGAGGACGGCCGGCGCATCACCGCGCTGAAGAACGTCACGATGAACGAGCCGTTCTTCCCCGGTCACTTTCCGAATCATCCGGTGATGCCCGGCGTGCTGATCATCGAGGCAATGGCACAGGTTGCCGCGCTGCTGTCGTTCAAGAGCATGGGCGTGAAGCCGGACGAGAATTCGGTGGTGCTGTTTGCCGGCATCGACGGCGTGCGCTTCAAGCGTCAGGTGGTGCCCGGCGACCAGCTGGTCTTCGAGGTCGAGATCCTGCAGAACAAGCGCAACATCTACAAGTACAAGGGCGTTGCCAAGGTGGACGGCCAGATCGCGGCCGAAGCCGAACTGATGTGTGCGCTCAAGACCAAGTGATGATCCATCCCACCGCCATCGTTCACCCCGGCGCGAGGCTCGGCGCGGACGTCGAGATCGGGCCGTATTCGGTCATCGGTGAGCACGTCGAGATCGGTGATCGCTCGCGCATCGGTCCGCACGTCGTGGTCGAGGGACGCACGCGTATCGGCTGCGACAACGAGATCTTCCAGTTCTGTTCGATCGGTGCCGCGCCGCAGGACAAGAAGTACGACGACGAGCCGACCCTGCTCGAGATCGGTGACCGCAACACCATCCGCGAATTCTGTTCGTTCAACGTCGGCACGGCGCAGGATGCCGGTGCAACGCGCATCGGCAACGACAACTGGATCATGGCCTACGTACACGTCGCGCATGACTGCCAGGTCGGCGACCACACCATCTTCGCCAACAACGCCACGCTGGCCGGCCACGTGCAGGTCGGCGACTGGGCCATCCTCGGTGGCTTCACCGGTGTGCACCAGTTCGTGCGCGTCGGTGCCCACAGCTTCTGTGGCGTCGGTACGGTGCTGCTGCAGGATCTGCCACCCTACGTCACGGTCGCCGGCAACCCGGCCCGGCCGCATGGCATCAACAGCGAAGGTCTGCGTCGTCGCGGATATTCGGCCGAGGCGATTGCTGCCATCAAGCGTGCCTACCGCACGCTGTACCGCGCGGGCCTGAGTCTGGACGAGGCGCGTGCGGCCATTGCCGAAATCAGCATTACGGCCCCGGAAGTCGCCCCGTTCTCGGAGTTCATAGCGGCTTCGTCGCGCGGCCTCGTGCGTTGATCGCATCATGGCCAAGCGAATCGCGATGGTTGCCGGAGAAGCCTCCGGTGACCTGCTCGCAAGTCATCTGATCCGCGCGCTCAAGGCGCGCTATCCCGATGCCGAGTTTTTCGGCATCGGCGGCCCGTTGATGCAGCGTGAAGGCTTCGATGCACTGTGGTCGTGCGAACGTCTGGCAGTGCATGGTTACTTCGATGCGTTGTGTCGCTACCGCGAACTGTCGGGTATCCGCAGACAGCTGTTGAAGCGCATCCGGCAGGAGCGGCCGGACGCGTTCATCGGCGTCGATGCTCCTGACTTCAACCTGTGGCTGGAACGGCGCGTGCGCGATGCCGGCATGCCCTCCATCCATTTCGTCAGCCCGTCGATCTGGGCCTGGCGGGGCGGGCGCATACGCGGCATTGCGCGTTCGGTGTCGCACATGCTGTGCCTGTTCCCGTTCGAACCCGCGCTGTACGAGAAGGCCGGCGTTCCGGTGACCTACGTCGGTCATCCCCTGGCGGACGTCTTTCCGCTCGAACCGGATCGTGCCGCGATGCGCGCACGCCTGAACATCCGGCCCGAAATTCCGGTCATCGCGATGTTGCCCGGCAGTCGCGAGTCCGAAGTGCGCAATCTGGCACCGAACTACATCGCGACCGCCAGACTGTTGGCCGAACGTCACCCCGATGCGCTGTTCCTCGTGCCCCTCGCAACCCGTGCCACGCGTGAGCTGTTCGAACAGGCGCTGCGCGAGGCCGATGACGTCGATCTGGCGGTCCGTATCCTGTTCGGTCACGCCGTGGATGCCATGACCGCCGCCGACGTTGTGCTCGTCGCCAGCGGCACGGCCAGCCTGGAGGCGGCGCTGCTCAAGCGCGCCATGGTCATCAGTTACCGCATCGGCAAGTGGCAGTATCGCCTCATGAAGCGACTGGCCTATCTGCCGTGGATCGGGCTGCCCAACATCCTGTGCAATGAAACCGTGGTGCCCGAACTGATCCAGGACGCCGCCACGCCGCCGGCGCTGGCCGACGCGCTGGATGGCTGGCTGTGTGATCCGGAAGGCCGTGCCAGGCTCGAAGAGCGCTTCACGCGCCTGCATCTCGAGCTTCGGCAGGACACGGCTGCCCGCGCGGCCGACGCCATCGGGCCGTATCTCGAGGGCGAACGCGGAGCAGGGCGGTGAGCGGACTTGTCTGCGGCGTCGATGAGGCCGGGCGTGGCCCGCTGTGTGGCGCCGTCGTCGCGGCGGCAGTGATCCTCGATCCGGCGCGTCCGATCGAGGGCCTGAACGATTCGAAGAAGCTCACCCCGAGGCGCCGCGAACGCCTCGCCGACGAGATCCGCGCGCACGCGCTGGCCTGGGCCGTGGCCGAAGCCACGGTCGAGGAGATCGACCGCCTCAACATCCTGCACGCATCGATGCTGGCCATGGCGAGAGCCGTCGCGGCGCTGCCGGTGCGACCGCACATCGTTCGCGTCGATGGCAATCGCTGCCCGGACATCCCCGAAGCCTGCGAGGCCGTGGTTGGCGGTGATGCGCTGGTGGCGGAGATCTCGGCGGCGTCGATCCTCGCCAAGACCGTGCGCGATGCGGCCATGGTCGAGCTCGACCGTGAATACCCGCAGTATGGCTTTGCCCGCCACAAGGGCTATCCTGTGCCCGATCACCTCGCGGCTTTGCGGGCACATGGTGTGCTCGACTGCCACCGTCGCAGTTTCGGCCCGGTGCGCGAACTTCTCGCGCAGGCCACCCTTTTCGGAGATTCCTGATGAGCCAGAACCTCGGCCTGTTCGCCCACCTGCTTGGCGTCATTGTCTGGGTAGGGGGCATGGCGCTGCTGTACTTCTGCCTGCGCCCGGCCGCCACGGCGCTGCCGCCGTCGCAACGCCTGCCGCTCTGGGTCGGGGTGTTCTCGCGCTTCTTCCCGCTGGTGTGGGCATCGATCGCACTGATTCTGGCCAGCGGCTTCGGCAAGCTCGGTGCCATCGGCTTCGCCAATGCTCCGGCCGCATGGCATGTGATGCTGCTGACCGGACTCGCGATGGTGGTGGTGTTCGTGTCGATCTGGTTCGGACCGTGGCCCGCCCTCAAGCGCGCGGTTGCCGCCGAGGACTGGGCGGGCGGGGCGCTTGCGCTCAACCGCATCCGTCAGCGCGTGGCCATCAACCTTGCGCTTGGCGTGCTCACGATTGCCATCGCGACATTGGGGCTGGCGCTGCTGTGAAGCACATCACCTCGCGCGACAATCCGCTGGTCAGGCAGTTGCGGGCACTGGCCGAGTCGGCGCGCGAGCGCCGCGAGAGCGGGCAGACCGTACTCGACGGCGTGCATCTGGTCGAGGCGGCACTGGCCGCGGGCGTGCCCCTGCGCCAGCTGGTGGTCAGCGAGCACGGCATGAATCGCGCCGAGATCATCGCGCTGCTCGACGCCTGCCCGGATGTGCCCAGCTGTCTGCTGCCCGACGGCCTGTTCGCCCAGGTCAGCCCGGTGGATTCACCCACCGGCCTGCTGGCCGTCATCGCCATGCCGGCGGAACCGCTCGGGGGGCTGTCCGATACCGTCATCGGGCTCGATGGCGTTCAGGATCCGGGCAATCTCGGCACCATCCTGCGCACGGCCGCTGCTGCCGGGGTGAAGGACGTGCTGCTCGGCACGGGCTGCGCACAAGCATGGGCGCCGCGTGTGCTGCGCGCCGGCATGGGCGGTCATTTCCGCCTGCACATCCGCGAGCGGGTCGATCTGGTCGCCGCGCTGCAGGGTTTTCCGGGAGCGGTTCTCGCGACCCTGCCGGAGGAAGATACGCCTTCGCTGTTCGCGCAGGATCTTGTCGGAGCGGTGGCCTGGCTGTTCGGTGCGGAAGGAGCAGGGCTGTCGCAGGATGTCGCGGCGCTTGCCACGCAAGGCGTGAGGATCCCGATGCCGGGTCCGGTCGAGTCACTCAACGTCGGCGCGGCGGTCGCCGTCTGTCTGTTCGAGCAGGTGCGTCAGCGTTCGCTCAGCACCTGAGCGATGTCGATTGCGGCGTCGTGTTCGCCATGACCCACGACTGCCAGCAGCGGTGCGTCGATCCGTTCGCACAGGCTGACAAGGTTGTCTTCAAGGCGCTGCATGTGCGGATCGATGCGGTTGGCGACCCAGCCGGCGAGTTGCAGACCGCGGCTGCGCAGCACTTCGACCGTCAGCAGGGCATGGTTGATGCAGCCCAGTCGCATGCCCACCACCAGAATCACCGGCAGCGCCAGCGCCTGCGCGAGATCCGCGTAGTCGAGCTCTTTCCCGAGCGGCACCAGCAGACCGCCCGCACCTTCGACGAAAACGTGATCCGCCTGTGACCCGAGCGCGTCGAAGGCTGCCGCGATGCGCGCGAAGTCGATGTCCACGCCCTCGTCGCGGGCCGCCAGATGCGGAGCGATCGGAGCCGACAGACAGTATTGCGTGACCAGGGGTAGGTCGGCCGACACGTTCGACGCCGCCATCAGCCGTGCCGTGTCCTCGTTGAGGAGCTGGCCATCGATCAGATCCGCGCCGGCTGCGACCGGTTTCATGCCGGCCGCGCGCAGCCCGCGTGCCGCGCTGCCGCGCAGCAGGGCACAGGTGACGAAAGTCTTGCCGATGCCGGTGTCCGTGCCGGTGACGAACCATGCCTTGTTCATTTTCGTCACCTCAGCCTGCATGCGAGCGCAGCTCACGCCCCCAGAACGAATCGGCCGGCGCGCGCCAGACGGCGCGATGCAGCCATTGCAGCGACTCCCCATCCTGCGCCAGCAGCGACAGCTGCTTGGGCGTCAGCGCCGAAGGGCCGTCGCGCATGCAGCGCTCGCACAGCTGGAGCAGCTGCTCGCGCTTGGCGCCTGCGGCGCGACCGCGCGCCGCGTCGGCGTGCATGCGGTTGAGTACCGGATCGATGATGGCCTCGACGAATGCGCCCGTGTCATCGTCGCCTTGTCGGGGGCCGAGCGGGGCGCCGTGCTCGAGATCGTCGAGCACGGCGGTGTCCTGGCGCTCCTGTGGTACCAATAGCAGGCCGGCGCGGCGCAGCGCGTCGCCGAGGCTGTTGCGGCTGAACAGCACCGAAGTCGGCGCGGCAAGGATCAGCGGGATCGCCACCGGCAGGGACCAGTAGAAGAACATCGGATCGAGCCACCAGGCAAAGCCTGCCCATGAGGCGGCCAGGATCGAACCGGGCGCCTGGTTCGAGATGGCCGTGGCCCAGGAGGTCTCGTCACCGCGGTTCTGGCCCGCCCAGCGCAGGGAGACGTTGAGCAGGGCCTCGATCACGTAGCGGCTGTGTGCGAGCATGCGAATGGGCGCGAGCAGGGTGGAGATCAACATCTCGACGCCGACACTCAGCAGCGTCCGCAACATGCCGCCATGTGCCTGGCGGCGGCCCGACAGCAGCACGTCGATGACGGCCAGCAGCTTCGGGAAGAACAGCAGGAACAGGGTGGAGCCGGCGAGTTTCAGGGCCGTCAGCGGATCCCATTGCGGCCACTGCGGAAACAGGCTGTGCGACTGCGGGAAATATTCGATCGGCTGAAGCACCAGACGTGCCGCACTGATCGTGGACCACGCCAGAAAAGCCAGCCACAGCGGCGAGGCCAGGTACGACATGATGCCGTTGATGAAGGCCATGCGATGGGCCCAGCGCAGGTGCGGCGCGGTCAGCAGCACCCACAGGTGCTGCAGGTTGCCCTTGGCCCAACGCTTGTCGCGGGTGAGTTCATCGACCACGGTCGGTGGCGATTCCTCATAGCTGCCGGCCAGCCCCGGCTCCAGCCATACTTCGTGACCGGCACGGGCCATGTAGGCCGACTCGACGAAGTCATGGCTGGCGATCGGCCCCTTGAACAGGCCGAAGCCGCGCATCTTGGGCAGGCCGCAGTGGGCCATGAAGGCGCGCGTGCGCATGATTGCGTTGTGGCCCCAGTAGGCCGCCTCGCCGAGCTGGAAGGCCGCCAGGCCGGTCGAGAACAGCGGACCATAGACCTGGTTGGCAAACTGCTGCGCACGCGCGAACAGCGAACGCGCATTGATCAGCACCGGATTGGTCTGGATCAGGCCGACCTGCGGTTCGCGCTGCATGAGTTGCACCATGCGCACCAGCGCGTCGCCCTCCATCAGGCTGTCGGCGTCGAGCACGATCAGGTATTCGTATCGCTTGCCCCAGCGGCGCAGGAAGTCGGCGATATTGCCGCTCTTGTAGTTCATGTTGAGCGTTCGCCGACGGTAGAACAGCCGCCCCGAAGCGCCCAGCTCATTGCACATGCGGTACCAGGCTTCCTTCTCCGCCATCCAGTAGCCGGGTGCGCGGCTGTCCGAAAGGATGTAAAAATCGAAATCGGCGATCTTTCCGGTGCGTTCGAGCGAGCGGTAGATCGCGCGCAGACCGCCCAGTGTGCGTTCGACCGGCTCGTGATAGATCGGCATCACGATGGCGGTGCGAGCCAGCGGCGTGGCGTCCAGTTCGGCCGGGTCGTGGCGGCGCAGCAGCGAGCGGCGGTCGCCACCGAAGCGGCGCAGCACGAAACCGGTCAGGCCGATCCAGAAGCCGACCGAAATCCACAGGAAAAGCAGCGCGAACAGCGCAATCAGGCCGACCTCGATCCAGTTCCCGCCCCGGTATGGCAGTACCTGACGCATCACCGCGGTGGCGAACAGGGTCTGTGCCAGCACGATCGCGGTGAGCACCAGCCGGCGCAGGTTGGCGGCCAGACGCCAGGCGGGACGCTCTGCAGTGCGCGCGGCAGTGGGGGGCATGTCGTCCATCAGCGGTCGGCGTAATGGATGCTGCCGCGCTCCAGCGGCGGTGTGGCCGGCGGCAGCAGCGGGTCGGGCAGCGGGAAGCGTTGGTCCAGCCGGTCCATGACCTCCGTCATGAATGTGGCGGGATCGGGTGATCCGACCGGTCCGGCGGCCTCCAGGACCTCGGATACCAGCTGCAGTGCCTCGCGCATCAGATCCGTGGTGGGCGACAGGCCGGCGCCGACGAGGTACTGCATGACGCGGGCGAGGGCTTCCTCGGCGAGCGAACGGGTCATGTCAGCGGGCGGGACGCTGGATGTCATTGCGCGCCGGCAGCACGTACGACCAGGTCTCGCTGATGGTGTTGTCACCTTCGCGCAGGAAGGCCCGCAAGGACAGCGGCTGGCCTTCCGCCGGTTGCGCCAGGATCGACAGCCGCCAGCCCTTGATGGCCTCGTTGTATTCCACGAAGTGCTCCAGCACCTGGCTGTTCTCTCCCGCCGTGACGTTGGCCGTGACGGCCGCGCGCGGCTTCAGCTTGTCGATTGCACCACCGGCGAAATCGACATGGAATCGGTAGCTGCCGGGCGGGTCGCCGGCCATGAGTCCGCCGCCGACGAAGGTATTGATGGCGCGTCCCGGTGTGCTGCGTGTCACTTCCGGCGAACCGAAGCTGATCTGGTAGGACAGCTGCAGCGGGGTGTCCGGCTGCGGGCGCTGCTGCGGGCTCCAGAAGGCCACGACGTTGTCGTTGGTGGCGTCCGGCGTGGGCAGCTGTACCAGCATGACCTGACCCTTGCCCCAGTCGCCGCGCGGCTCGACCCAGGTGCTGGCGCGGTGTTCGAAGCCGGCCGCGAGGTCCTGGTAGCTTTCGAACCGCGTGTCACGCTGCAGCAGGCCGAAGCCGCGCACGTTGTCGGTCGCGAAGCTGTCGACCTGCAGGGTCTGCGGATTGATCAGCGGCCGCCACAGCCATTCGTCGGAGACGCCGTCATGGATCAGCAGGCCGTCGGCATCATGTGCCTCGGGACGCCAGGCGCCGATCGGCCGGCCGGTGTTCTCGCCGTGCAGGAACATGGCAACCAGCGGCGCGACGCCGAGCCGTTCGATGCCGACACGCGGAAACAGCACGGAATCGACCTGCACGCGCGTCGGCTCACCCGGCCACACGGTGAACTGGTAGGCGCCGGTCAGGCTGCGACCGTCGAGCAGGGCGTGAAACTTCATGGCGTGCGCATCGGGGGCGGGGCGCTCGAGCCAGAATTCGGTGAATACCGGAAACTCCTCGCCGCTCATCAGCCCGGTATTGACCGCGATGCCGCGTGTCGATGCTCCGCCGACGTTGGCGCGACCGATGACCCGGAATGCGCTGGCGCCGGCGAAGGACATGAACGCAACCTGCTCGTTGCCGCCCATCAGCGGCCAGGAAAGCTGGAATCCGGCGTGGCCCAGATCGGCCGGTACGCGGCGTTCCAGCTCCTCGTCAGCGAAGCTGTAACTGGATTTCTGGTAGGGCACACTGCTTACGCCCTGCGCGTCGACGATGTTGATCGCCACCGGATGGGCGTAGACATGGCCCGCCGACAGCATGCGAACCTGAAAGCGCGATCCGCTCTCGCGCCACAGGCTGCGCGTGGGATCGAAGCGGATGTTGCGGTAGGCCTCGTGGCCGATGTCGCGCATGAAGCGCGGAATGGTCGGCGGTGCGGAATGGGCCTGATCGGCGAGGGCGCGTGCCTTCTGCACCACGTCATCGAACCCGAAGGGCGCGGCCAGTGCCGTCTGCAGGGGCAGCAGACAGGCAAACACCATACCAGCCAGCAGAGGACGCATCTGGAAACCTTCTCGCACTTCGTGGATGTTGCGCAATTCTAGCGCACAGGCCGTCAGGCGATGCGATGCAGATTGTTTCCGGAAGCGCATTGTGCGTCCGTGCGGCGCAGGGCCAGCAGGATGACGTCGTAGCTCGCCGGCAGCAGGCCGTCGGGCTCGCGGAATGCCTCATAGGCGTGTTCCAGCCGGCGCCATTCGGCGCGCGTCAGCGGCCGGCGTGGAGTGGCGTCGATGCGGTGCGCACCGATGCCCTTGAGGTGGGCGATCAGGCCGCGCAGATCCGGCGCACGCACGAAGCAGCGTTCGCGCCGTTCGGTCAGCACCTCCAGGCCGGCCGCCCGCGCCAGCAGTGCCCAGTCCGCCGCGGGCCGGAAGCGCAGCACGTGTTCGGCATCATCGACCTGCGCGAAGGACTGACGAAGTTCGGTCAGCGTGTCGGGGCCCAGCGTGGCGATCCAGGCCGTACCGTCGACTGCCAGCACGCGTGCGAATTCGCGCAGCGCACGGCCCGCGTCACACCATTGCAGGGCCAGGCTGGACCACAGCGCATCGACGCTGCCGTCGCGCAGCGGCAGGGCCTGCAGGTCGGCGCACAGCGGCGTGGCGGGGTGGTGCTGCCGCGAGCGCTGCAGCATCGCCGGCGCGAAGTCGATGGCTAGCCGCTTGGCGGTCGGAAAGTGTTCCGCCAGCGGCCGAAGTCCGTAGCCGGTGCCGCAGCCGGCATCGATGATGCGGCGTGGCGGAGCAGTTGGCGGGTACTCCTGCATCAAGCCTGCAAGACGAGCGCAGATCTCGCGCTGCACGCCGGCTGCACCGTCGTAGCTCGACGCCGCCCGGTCGAAGGCACGACGTACCGCCCGTGCGGCGTCCACGGCTTCAGTCACGCAGGGCCTCCTCGACGATGTCCGCGCAGGCTTCGGGCTGCGACACCATCGCTGCGTGGCCGCAGGTGTCGAAGACTGCGAGGCGCGCGTGCGGCAGTTCATGTGCCAGCCACTGGGCAGCGGCCAGCGGCATCACGGCGTCGTCGCGGCCGTGGACCAGGTGCACCGGTACGCGCACGTCGGCCACCTGCGTGCGCAGGTCGGTACCTGCCAGCACGGTCAGCCCGTCGGCCAGCGCGTCGCGGCGGTATTCGTCCGGTGCGGCCACGGCCTGGCTGAGCGAATGCATCACGCCGCGCCGCTGCCGTTCGCCGAGCGCCTGCAAGGCCAGAAAGCGACGCAGCGTGGCGTCGCTGTCGCTGGCATAGCCTTCGGTGAAACTGCGCACGGTGCCGGCGTCGAGCCCGGGTGCCCAGTCAGGCCCGGCCACGAAACACGGCGTGGCGCCGAACAGCACCAGTGCCTTGAAGCGCTGCGGGTGGCGCCGCGCCAGATCGAGCGCGACCATCGCACCGAGCGACCATGCACCGAGCACGCAACGTTCGGGCAGCCCGGCCAGCACGGCGTCGCTCCAGGCCGGGAGCGTAGCGCCGGGCGAAGGCGTGCCGTCATGGCCGGGCAGGGCGGGCGTGGCGGCAAGGCGTGGCGACAGGCAGATGCGCAGCGGATTCCAGATGCGTGGTGTCATGCCCCAGCCATGCAGCAGGACCAGCGGGGTGTCGGCCATCAGAAATCCTCGAGCGCGTTGAGCAGGTCGGCCAGCCGCAGCACGTCCTCGATCTCGTGGCGGGCCGAGATCGATACGCGCAGGCGTGCGGTGCCGGCTGGCACCGTCGGCGGGCGGATGGCCGGCACGATCACGCCGGCGTCGCGCAGCGCGCCAGCCACGCGCAGTGCCTCGGCGTTGTCGCCGACCACCACCGGCTGTATCGCCGTGCGCGAGGGCAGCAGCTGCCAGCGCGTGAGCCTGAGGCTGCGACGGAAGGTATCGATCAGCGTACTGAGGCGCCTGCGACGGAAGTCGCCGGCCTCGATGAGGTCGATGGCCGTCAGCAGCGCCTGCGCCAGTGCGGGCGGCGAGGCGGTGGTGTAGATGCCGGTGCGGGCCTTCTGCAGCAGCCATTCGATCACGTCGGTCTGACCCGCCGCGAAGGCGCCGGAGACGCCGGCCGCCTTGCCCAGTGTGCCGATCAGGATGATGCGCCAGGATTGCAGCCCGGCTTCGGCCAGCGTGCCGCGCCCCTGCGGGCCGAGCACGCCGAAGCCGTGCGCGTCGTCCACCAGCAGCCAGGCGTCATGTTGCTCGGCCAGTCTCAGCATGTGAGCCAGCGGCGCGATGTCGCCGTCCATGCTGAACACGCCGTCGGTGACGATCAGCTTGCGGCGCGCGTCGGAGCCCTGCAGGGCCGTTTCCAGCGCGGCCATGTCGTTGTGGGGATAGCGTGTCAGCGTGGCGCGCGAGAGCAGGGCGCCATCAACCAGCGAGGCATGGATCAGCCTGTCGGCGAAGATTGCGTCGCGGCGCCCGACCAGCGCCGGAATCACGCCCACGTTGGCCATGTAGCCGGTGGTGAAGTACAGCGCGCGCTCGCAGCCGGTGAAGGCCGCCAACCGCGCTTCCAGTTCATCGTGCACCGCATAGTGGCCGCTCACCAGATGGGAGGCGCCCGAGCCGGTGCCGAACTTCACCACGCCTTCGAGCAGCGCCTTGGCAATCGCCGGATCGGCTGCCAGGCCGAGGTAGTCATTGCTGCAGAAGGAGAGCAGATCCTTGCCGCCCACGCGCATCTTCGGCCCGCAGGGCAACTCGTTGGCGCGGCGGACGCGGCGCAGGTTTTCCGCATCCAGCGCGGCCAGTTCGGCGCGCAGATCATCCAGCAGGCTCATGACATGTCCAGCGCGGCGGCGGCGCCGTCGATCAACTGGCGGGTGAGCTCTTCGTCGAGGATGTAGGGCGGCATGAAATACACGGTGTTGCCAATGGGGCGCAGCAGCACGCCGTGCTCCATGCCGGCGGCGAAGAAACTGCGCGCGAAGTCGGGCTGCGTATACGGCACGTCGAAGGCCGCGATCATGCCGCACTGGCGCAGATGGCGAACGCGCGGATGTGCCTCGAAGCGCTCCGCGAGCAGCCGGCCCAGCGTCGCCGCGCGCTCGCGGTTGGCCGCGATCACGTCGTCCTGCTCGAAGATGTCCAGCGTGGCCAGCGCCGCACGGCAGGCCAGCGGGTTGCCGGTGTAGGAATGCGAGTGCAGGAAGGCGCGGCTTGCCGCGTCGGCGTAGAAGGCCTGATAGATGGTGTCGGTGCTCAGCACCAGCGAAAGCGGCAGGTAACCACCCGAAATGCCCTTGGACAGACACAGCAAATCCGGCCAGATGCCCGCCTGCTCGCATGCGAAGAAGGTCCCGGTGCGCCCGCAGCCCACCGCGATCTCGTCCGCCACCAGCAGCACCTCGTAGCGGTCGCACAATGCGCGGGCCAGTCGCAGGTATTCCGCGTCATACATCACCATGCCCGCCGCGCCCTGCACCAGCGGCTCCACGATCAGCGCCGCTGTGGTGGCGTGATGCTGCTCCAGATGTGCCTCCAGCGCCGCCGCCGCGCGCCGTGCCGCGTCGGCCGCGCTCTCGCCGTCACGTGCCGTGCGCGCATCGGGTGACGGCACCGCATGGCCGCTGCGCACCAGCGGCGCATAGGCATCGCGGAAAATCGGCACATCCGTCACCGCCAGCGCGCCCACCGTCTCGCCGTGGTATCCGCCCTCCAGCCCGACGAATTCGCACTTCTCCGGCCGGCCCAGATTGCGCCAGTAATGCGCCGCCATCTTCAGCGCAATCTCGGTGGCCGAAGCCCCATCCGAGGCATAGAAGGCATGGCCCAGCCGCCGCCCGGTCATGGCCGTCAGCCGCTCCGACAGCTGCACCACCGGCTCATGCGTGAAGCCCGCCAGCATCACGTGCTCCAGCGTATCGAGCTGCTCGCGCAGCGCCGCGTTGATGCGTGGATTGCAATGCCCGAACAGATTCACCCACCACGAACTGATCCCGTCGATCAGCCGCCGCCCGTCCGCGTCGATCAGCCACGGCCCCTCGCCACGCACCACCGGCACGAGCGGAAAACGCTCGTGCTCCTTCATCTGCGTACAGGGATGCCAGACGCTGGCCAGCGAGCGGTCGAGCAGGGACGGGGAGGGCATGGAAGTCCGGGAAGGCTGCAAAACGGAAGGATGTTCCGCAAACGG
>JBFHJY010000001.1:0-34139 GCA_041595655.1 Azoarcus sp. | reverse complement strand
GCAAGGCCCAGGAGTACCACCTGTTCGACTGCATCGAATGCGGCTGCTGCGCCTTCGTGTGTCCGTCGCACATTCCGCTCGTCGATTACTACCGCTTTGCCAAGAGCGAGATCTGGGCCCGCGAGCGCGACCAGAACGCGGCCGATCAGGCGCGGGAGCGCTTCGAATTCCGCAACTACCGCCAGGAACGTGAAAAGGCCGAGAAGGCCGCCAGGCTTGCCGCCAAGGCTGCCGAAACCAAGGCCAAACTCGCGGCGACTGGCGCGGATACGCCGGCAACGAAAACCGAAGACGACCCCAAGAAGGCACTTGTCGCCGCAGCGCTGGCACGCGCAAAGGCACAGAAGGCCGAGGTCGAGGCAAAGAACACCGACAACCTGCCGCCCGCCGTTCAGTCGGAAATTGCCGAGATTGAGCAGCGTCGCAAGAATCTCACGGGCGAAACGGACGATGGGGCAAACGCTGTCACCACCAGCCTCGCCAGTGACGACACAAGCAAAAACCCTGTCGCCGCCGCACTGGAGCGCGCCGCCCAGCGCAAGGCCGAGGGGGAGCAGGAAGAATCATGATCCACTCACCCTACATCCGCAGCAACGTCAGCGTGCAGCGCGTGATGCTGAAGGTGCTGCTTGCCCTGATGCCCGGCATCGCGATCTATGTCTGGCAGGTCGGGGCCGGCATCCTCGTCAATCTGGCCATCGCGACGTTCGTCGCCGTTGCGGCCGAAGCCACCGTGCTCAGACTGCGCAACCGCCCCCTGCTGCCCACCATCGGCGACCTTTCAGCAGTGGTGACCGCCTGGCTGATGGTGCTGTGCTTCCCGCCCATCGCGCCGTGGTGGATCACGGTGATGGGGGCGCTCATCGCCATCATCGCCGTCAAGCACCTGTACGGCGGGCTCGGCCAGAATCCGTTCAATCCGGCGATGGTGTCGTATTGCGTGATGATCGTGGCCTATCCGTCCCTGATGTCGCAGTGGCCGCCGGCCGGCAGCCTGGACTTTTCAAGCCAGCTCTCGCTGATTCTCGGCGGCGCCCGTGATCTGGATGCCGTCACCGGCGCCACCGCGCTCGATTCCCTGCGCACCGGACTGCGCATCGCCGACGCAACGGTGGCCAGCGTGATGCAGCGCGAGACCTTCGGCCTGTTCGGCGGGCGCGGCTGGGAATGGATCGGACTGGGCTATCTCGCCGGGGGACTGTGGCTGTTGCAGCAACGCGTCATCAGCTGGCACTTGCCCACCGCCTTCCTCGTCGCCCTGACGCTTGTGGCAAGCGCTTTCTGGGCAATCGATCCGACGCGCTTCGCCGACCCGCTGTTCCATCTGGCCAGCGGTGGCGCCCTGCTGGCAGCCTTTTTCATCGTGACGGATCCCGTATCCGGCGCGACCACGCCGCGCGGAAAACTGATCTTCGCGGCGGGCATCGCCGTCATCGCCTACCTGATCCGCAGCTTCGGCGCTTTTCCTGAAGGCATCGCCTTCGGTGTGCTGCTGATGAACATGTGCGTACCGTTGATCGACATGAAGACCCAACCGGCCGTATTCGGTCACAAGGGCGGCAGCAAATGAGCAACGACAACCGCTACAGCGCCGGCCGCACGGCACTGCGCACGGCCGGCATCATGCTGGTATTCACGCTCGTGTTCACCGCGCTGATGTCACTCACCTACCAGCTCACCTCGCCGGCCATTGCGGCCTCGCAGGAAGCGGAAAAAATGCGCCTGATCGACGAGATCCTGCCGCGCGACGCCTATGACAACGACCTGTTGTCCGATTACGTGCTGCTCGGCCGGATCCCAGAACTCGGCCTGCCGCGTGGCGGCACCGTCTGGCGTGCGCGACTGGACGGCCAGCCGGTCGCCCTGGTGGTCGAGGCCATTGCACCGGACGGCTACGGGCGACCCATCCATCTGGCCATCGCGGTGACCGCCGATGGCCGCATTTCCGGGGTGCGCGTGACGGCCCATGGCGAGACCCCGGGACTGGGCGACTACATCGACCCCAAGAAGGATCGCAATCGCGACCGTCCATGGATCACCCAGTTCAACGGCCTCAGCCTCGAAGATGTGCCGCTCGAACGCTGGAAGGTCGGTCGCGACGGCGGAGAGTTCGACTACCGTATCGGTGCAACCATCAGCGCACGTGCCGTGACCGAGGCCACCGGGCGCGCTCTGGCGTGGACGGTCAGCAACCGCGAGCGCCTGTTCGACGCGCCCGCCGGCAGCACGCTGTGAGCAAGGAAAGCGACATGGACTGGCAACGATTCCGCGAAACCAGCTACAACGGCCTGTGGAAGCAGAACCCCGGCCTGGTGCAGCTGCTCGGCCTGTGCCCCATCCTGGCGGTGAGCACCACCATGGTCAATGCCGTCAGCCTGGGCCTTGCCACCGTGCTCGTCATGGCCGTGGCCAACCTCGCCATTGCCGGCCTGCGCAACTTCATTCCGTACGAAATCCGTATCCCGGTGTTCATTCTCGTCATTGCCGCGCTGGTGACGATGGTCGATCTGGCCTTCAACGCCTGGTTCCACGAGTTGTATCTGGTGCTCGGCATCTTCATTCCACTGATCGTCACCAACTGCATCGTGCTCGCCCGTGTCGAAGCCTACGCCGCCAAGAACGATGCCCTCTCCTCGACCATCGACGGCGTGATGATGGGGCTGGGCCTGGTGTGGGTACTGGCCGTGCTCGGAGGCGCGCGCGAGCTTCTCGGCGCCGGCACGCTGTTCGCCGGCATCGACATGATCTTTCCGTCGCTGTCGCACATCGAGGTCTTCGGCGCCGACTACACCGGCTTTCTCGTCTCCATCCTGCCGCCGGGAGCCTTTTTCACGCTCGGCTGCCTGATCGCGCTGTTCAACTGGATCAACGCCCGTGCCAATGCGCGGGCCGCTCGTCGGCCCAAGCCCGCAGCGCCGGCTGCTGAAGCGGGAACCGAAGCCGCCACAAGCTGATGAAGCGCGAGGCAATCCGCGAGTTCTTCCGGCGGCTGGCCGCGGCCAACCCGAACCCCACCACCGAGCTCGAGTACGGCTCGCCTTTCCAGCTGCTGGTGGCGGTGGTGCTGTCAGCACAGGCCACCGACCGCAGCGTGAATATCTGTACCCGCAAACTGTTCTCGCTGGCGCCCGGCCCGGAAGACATCCTCACTCTGGGCGAGGAAGGCGTGGCCGAATGCATCCGGACCATCGGCCTGTTCCGCAACAAGGCGAGGAACACGGTCGCCCTGTCCCGCCTGCTGCTCGAGCGCCACGGTGGCGAGGTGCCGCATGACCGCGCCGCCCTCGAAGCCCTGCCCGGTGTCGGCCGCAAGACTGCAAACGTGGTGCTGAACACCGTCTTCGGCGATCCGGTGATGGCCGTGGACACGCACATCTTTCGTCTGTCGAACCGGACCGGGCTGGCACCCGGCAAGGACGTACGTGCCGTCGAGGACGCCCTGATGCGACGCATCCCCAGGGAGTACCTGAAGGACGCGCATCACTGGCTGATCCTGCACGGACGCTACGTCTGCACCGCGCGCAAGCCGGCCTGCGGAACATGCATCGTGCGGGACCTGTGCGACTTCCGCGACAAGCTCGATTGAGCCGGCAGCCAGCCAGCCGCCGTCGCGCTTTCCGGGTTAGGATTCGGACTCAGTCCATCTCAGCGGGAGTCCGCGCATGACCACCTGGATCGTCCTTGCCCTCGTTGCCGCGCTTGCCGTCTACGTCGTCGCCATCTACAACGGCCTCGTCGCCCTGCGCAACCGTGTGCGCAATGCCTTCTCGCAGATCGACGTGCAACTGCAGCGCCGCTACGACCTGATCCCGAATCTGGTCGAAACCGCCAAGGCTTACATGCAGCATGAGCGGGAGACCCTCGAAGCAGTGATTCAGGCCCGCAACGCCGCCAGCACCGCCGCCAGCCAGGCCGGCGCCGATCCCTCCGACGGCGGCGCGATGCGCGCGCTGATCGGCGCGGAAACCGCACTCGGCGGAGCGCTCGGACGGTTCTTCGCACTGGCCGAGGCCTACCCGGACCTCAAGGCCAACGAGAACATGGCGCTTCTCCAGGAAGAACTCGCCAGCACCGAGAACCGCATCTCCTTCGCCCGTCAGGCGTACAACGACGGCGTGATGTCCTACAACATCAAGCGTGAATCCTTCCCGGACGGCATCATCGCCAACACCTTCGGTTTCCAGCCGGCCCAGCAATGGCAGATGGACGACGTCTCGGCGCGCGAGAACGTCAAGGTGAACTTCGGCGCCTGATCCGCGCGTGGACTTCTTCTCGGCCCAGGACCAGGCGCGCCGCGGCTCGCGCTGGCTGATCGTGTGGTTTGCCGTGGCGGTGGTCGGCATCGTCGCCACGGTATATCTTGCCGTCGCGCTCGCACTGCATGCCTTCACCAACGATGCGCTGACTCCGCGCTCACCCTGGAACCCCGAACTGTTCGCGGCCGTGCTGCTTGGCGTGGGCGGCCTGATCGCGGGCGGCTCGCTCTACAAGATCGCAGTGCTCGCCCGACAGGGAGGGGCGCGCATCGCCGAAGAACTTGGCGGCCGACTGGTCGAACGTGCCACGAGCCACCCGCTCGAACGCCGCCTGGTCAACATCGTCGAGGAAATGGCCATTGCCTCGGGTATCCCTGCCCCGCCGGTGTATGTGCTCGACCAGGAAGACAACATCAACGCCTTCGCGGCAGGCGCGAGCAGCGACGCAGCCATCGTCGCGGTCACGCGCGGCGCGCTCGAACAGCTGCCTCGCGATGAACTGCAGGGCGTCATTGCGCACGAGTTCAGTCACATCCTCAACGGGGACATGCGACTCAACCTGCGCCTGATCGGCGTTCTGCATGGCATCCTGCTGCTGACCCTGGCGGGCCGTACGCTGCTGCGTGGCGGACGCGGCGGCGGACGCAATGGCGGCGCCTTCGTCGTGGCCGGCCTCATGATGGTGATCGCCGGCTATATCGGCACCTTCTTCGGCAAGCTCATAAAAGCCGGCGTCTCGCGCCAGCGCGAATACCTCGCCGACGCATCGGCCGTCCAGTTCACCCGGAATCCGCAGGGCATCGCCGGGGCGTTGGCGCGCATCGCCGGCATCGGTTCGGATGTCCACCACCCGCGTGCCGAAGAAGCCAGCCACATGTTCTTCGGGAGCAGCGCACACTTCTCGAAACTGCTCGCCACCCATCCACCCATCGAAGAGCGCATCCGCCGCATCGACCCGATCTTCGCGACACGCCAGCGCATCCGCGAACGCAACGCGGCACGCTCCTCGGGCGTGCTGCCGGAGTCGGTTTCGGGTCTCAGCGCAGGCGGTGTCGCTGCGGCCGTAGGTACGGTCACACCGCAAGACGTGGAACTGGCGCACACACTCATTGCCGCAATGCCGGACGGCCTGATGGAAGTCCTGCACACACCACGCGGCGCACGCTCCGTGGTGTTTGCCTTGCTGCTGTCAGATGTTGCGGGGATCCGCACAACTCAGCTGGCCGCCATCGGCGAGCGCCTGGGCGAGGACGCCGCCACACATTGCCAGGAAGTGGCCGCCCGCCTCGACAGCCTGCCTGCCGGCGAACGCCTGCCGCTGCTCGATCTGGCGCTGCCTTCCCTGCGCGAACTGCGCGGACCGGATCGCAACATCGTCCTCGAACTGGTCGATACCCTGATCGCCGCCGACAAACGCACCTCGCCGTTCGAATATGTCCTGCGCAGGCTGCTCAATGCAGCACTGCAACCGGCCGTGAACAGCAACCAGCCGCCCCGTCCCGACGCAGCAACGTTGCGCAACGGAACGATGCGCCTTCTGGCGCTGCTCGCGCATGCCGGCCAGAATTCCGTCACGACTGCACGCGCCGCCTTTGCCGTAGCAGCACAGCGCGCGCCCTTCGACGGCGAGTGGCATTTCGACGATCACCCGCCGCGCTTCTCGACCCGGGAACTGGACGGCATTCTGGAAGCGCTGGCCGCCACCCAGCCCGTTTTCCGCCGCAAGCTGGTGGAAGCATGCACGACGGCCGTGCTGCACGACGGCACCGTCACTGCGACCGAACTGGAATTGTTGCGCGCCGTATGTCAGGCACTGGACTGTCCGCTTCCGCTCCTGGTCAGCAACCGTTCATGAAAAACGCCGTGCCCCGCAATCACGGGACACGGCGTTTTTCAGAATGCCGGAGCCGGTCAGCGCTTCAGCGTCAGGCCGCTCTGCGCTCCAAAGAAGGCTGCCAGATCAAGCATGTCCTGCTTGCTCAGATTGGCGACCTGTCCGGCCATGATGGGATCTTCACGGTTACCGAGCTTGTAGTCGAGCAAGGCACGGTAGAGGTATTCCGGAATCTGGCCACCGATGTTGGGAAAGTCCGGTGCCGCGCTCTTGCCTTCGGGGCCATGGCAGGCAGCACAGGTCGTTGAAAGGGTCTTGCCGCGTGCAGCATCACCGGCATGGGCTGTAAGGGACACGGCGAGCATCAGCGCCGCGAGGCAGGAAAGTTTGCCGAAAGCCTTCATCGTCTCACTTCTCCGGTTGGGCGTAGTAGGCCGCAAGATCGGCCATGTCCTGATCGCTCAGACTGCTGGCGATCGCCTGCATGCTCGGATGCTTACGTGTTCCATCGCGATAGGCCTGCAGCGACTTGACGATGTACTGCGCGTGCTGACCTCCGAGCAGAGGCACCGGGTAGACTTCAGGATATGCCGTACGATAGCCGGGGATGCCATGACAGCCCTGACACATCGAGAGCTTGTCCTTCGCAGCCTCCGGATTTCCTTCCACCGCAGCGGCCGAGCCGCAAGCCAGTGCGAATCCCACGGCAATCAATATGCGTTTCCCCACCATACGATCTCCCTCGGTTGTGGATTGGTTCTTATTGGTGCTCGAGCCTTGATTCCTCTCTCTTTCTTTCTCTTGTAATACCCACGAATCCGTTCGGATGATACGTCGCGTGCAAGAACGATTGCAAACGCTTGTTGCCCGTATTCCACACCCATGGCCGATCCCAAGCGCATGACGCAGAACGCCTCTGCACCGTTCGCCCGGGACGCATCACGCCCCCATCCGGCCCGGCCGGCGCAAGGACATCGGCATCACCCCCAAGTGTCCTGCGGAAGCGGCTTCAATTCCCCGACCGATATCGCCCGACATGCATGACGGCTGACGCTCCAGGCGCGGTCGGAACCACGCGCCGTCATTCCGTGAAAGGCAAGGGCTGCATCCCGAAGCCTTCGTCCATGTCCCTGATCCGCGACAACAGCCCGTCCAGGTCATGCTGCAGCCGGGACAGCTCTTCGGCCGGCAACAGACGCAGCGCTTCGGGCAGGACACCGCGCGCAGGCGAAGGCGCCGCGGCGAGCAGGCTGCTGCCCTTGTCGGTGAGATACAGGCGTACGACGCGCTGATCCGTCCGGGTGCGCTCCTTGCTCACCAGACCGCCCCCCTCGAGGCGGTCAACCATGTTCGATGCGGTGGATTGATGCAGTGCCATCAGATTGGCCAGCTCGCCGACCCGCAGGCCGGGACGCTCGGACAGCTCCTGCAAGGCCCACAGCTGTGCTCCGGTGACGCCACTCTGCCGTTCGATCCACTGCGAGTGCCGTTGCGCCGTGCGCACGATCACACGAAAGCGCTGCAATACGGACAGCGGCGACGGTACGGCCGGCGCATCATTCTCCGGGACAGGAGACCGGGGCGTGCTCTTGCGTGGCATGAAAGACACTCCGAAAGGATCATCAGAAGGTAAAAATGGCGCGTGCATTGCGCCGTGCGACATTCCGCGTATCGTAACGCAAGTGTCTTGCGCCCCCCGCAACCGTCAACACCGACCCGATGAAATCCCTACGCATCACGTCGACCCGTGCCTGGCGCCAATTCCGGCGCAGCGGTTTCCGCTATGCGATGCCGTGGCTGTCCCTGCATCGCTGGCGACAGCGCCTGTTGCTGGTGGTCGGCGCACTGCTGGCCGGCCTGCTCTGCATCCTGTTCGCGATCGGGGCCGAATTCGCCATCGCCATACATCGCGATGTCATGCAGGAACATCCGTGGCTGACGCTCATCGTGGCCCCGGCCGGCTTCGCCTTGATCGTGTGGATTGCGCGCCGCTTCGTGCCGGCAACGCTGGGCAGCGGCATTCCCCAGGCAATCGCCGCCTCGCTCACGGACAATCGCCGGATCCGCCACAGGCTGTTGTCGATCCGCATTGCCATCGCCAAGATCATCCTAACTCTGGGCGCCATGCTGTGCGGCGCCTCGGCCGGCCGCGAGGGGCCGTCGGTGCAGATCGGCGCTTCGGTCATGCACGCGCTGTATGGCCGACGGCGCAAGAACCGCATCGCATCGAGCCGCGACCTGATCGTGGCCGGCAGTGGCGCGGGCGTGGCCGCGGCCTTCAACACCCCGCTTGGCGGAATCATGTTCGCCATCGAAGAGATGTGCCGCTACCGGGCCTTCCAGGCCAACAACACGACGCTGACCAGCGTCATCTTCGCCGGTCTGATGTCGGTCGCGGTACTGGGCGGCTACACATACTTCGGCTCCACGCCGGCCACGCTCAGCTGGCCCGACGGCGTCTGGCCGATCATCCTGTGCGGCGCCTTCGGTGGATTGTTCGGGGGGCTCTTCAGCCGCATGCTGATCGCCTCCTCGCGCGGCCTGCCGGGAAGCATCGGCCGGCTCGCCGCACAACGCCCGGTGCTGTTCGCCGCAGGCTGCGGGCTGGCGACGGCCGTTGCGGGGCTCGCCACCGGCGGTCTGTCGTACGGCCCCGGTTACGATGAGACCAAGGCCGCGCTCGAAGGCGAAACAGCACTGCCGATGTATTTCATGCTGGTCAAGATGTTCGTGATCTGGCTCGTCTTTGCCAGCCGCATCCCGGGCGGCATCTTCGCGCCATCGTTGGCCGTGGGCGCAGGTCTGGGCGCCAACGTCGCGTGGCTCCTGCCGCCCGATCAGGCGGCGGCCGTGCTAGCGCTGGGCATGGTGGCCTTTCTGTCGGCGATGACGCAGACGCCGATCACCTCCTTCGTGATCGTCATGGAAATGACGGACAACCATCACATGCTGCTGCCGCTGATGGCGACGTCGGTGATCGCGCACGCCATCGCACGTACGGTCTCGCCCGTGCCGCTGTACCAGGCGCTGGCCTATCCGCTGCTGCGCCGCACCGAGGCCGAAGTGCACCGTGAGCATGCGCCGCCTTCCGCGCCACCGACGCCAGACACCGCACCGGCGGCGCCGCCGGACGCTCCGGGCACCGAGCCCCGCAAATGAAAAAAGGCCGCTCGCGCGGCCTTTTGCGATTGCTGCGGATCAGTTGCCGCTCATCGCCAGCATCAGTTGGTTGATGCGGCGGACGAAGGTCGCCGGATCGTCCAGCGTGCCGCCTTCGGCGAGCAGCGCCTGATCGAACAGCACCGCCGCCCAGTCGTCGAAGTTCGCCTCCTCGGCCTTGAGCCGCTGCACGGCCGGGTGCGCCGGGTTGACCTCGAGGATGGGCCTGGACATGGGTGCGTTCTGGCCTGCGGCCTTGAGGATGCGCGACAGGTTCATGCCCATGTCGTGTTCGTCGGCCACCAGGCAGGCCGGCGAATCGGTCAGGCGGTGGGTAACGCGCACTTCCTTCACGCGCTCGCCCAGACTCTGCTGCATCTTCTCGAGCAGGTCCTTGTATTCATCGGCAGCCTTCTCGACCTCCTTCTTCTCGGCTTCGTCCTCCAGCTCACCCAGATCGAGCCCGCCCTTGGCAACCGACACCAGCGGCTTGCCGTCGAACTCGGTGAGGTTGCCGGTGACCCACTCGTCCACACGGTCCGACAGCAGCAGCACCTCGATGCCCTTCTTGCGGAAGATCTCCAGATGCGGGCTGTTCCTGGCGGCGTTGAAGGATTCCGCGGTGACGAAATAGATCCTGTCCTGCCCTTCCTTCATGCGACCGATGTAGTCGGCCAGCGAGACGACTTCGTCCGGCGTGTCGGCATGGGTCGAGGCAAAGCGCAGCAGCCCGGCGATCTTGTCCTTGTTGGTGAAGTCTTCGCCAACGCCTTCCTTCAGCACCTTGCCGAACTCCTTCCAGAAGCCGGCGTACTTTTCCCGGTCGGCCGCCTCCTCGCTGGTGGCGAGGTCTTCGAGCAGGGACAGAACGCGTTTGGTGCAACCGGCGCGGATGGTGTCGATGTCCTTGCTTTCCTGCAGGATCTCGCGCGAGACGTTGAGCGGCAGATCGGCCGAATCGACCACCCCGCGCACGAAGCGCAGATAGGTCGGCAACAGCTTTTCGGCGTCGTCCATGATGAACACGCGCTTCACGTACAGCTTCACGCCGTGACGCGCGTTGCGGTCCCACAGGTCGAAGGGCGCGTGCTTCGGGATGTAGAGCAGTTGCGTGTACTCGTGGCGGCCCTCGACGCGATTGTGGGTCCACATCGCCGGCTCGTCATAGTCGTGGCCGACGTGCTTGTAGAAGGCCTTGTACTCGTCGTCGGTGATCTCGCTCTTCGACTTGGCCCACAGCGCACTGGCCTGGTTGACGGTCTCGTCCTCGTCCGTCACGACCTGCTCGTTCTTGTCCTGGTCCCACTCCTCCTTCTTCATCACGATGGGCTGGACGATGTGGTCGGAGTACTTGCGGATCAGGCTGCGCAGTTGCCAGCCCGACAGCAGATCGTCCTGGTCTTCACGCAGATGCAGCGTGATCGTCGTGCCGCGACCGCTCTTTCCGATCTGCTCGGTGGAGTATTCGCCGGCGGCGTCACCGCTCATCGAGCACGACCAACGCACGCCGGCTTCAGGAGGCAGGCCGGCGCGGCGGGTCTCGACGGTCACCTTGTCGGCAACGATGAAGGCCGAGTAGAAGCCCACGCCGAACTGGCCGATCAGGTTGGCGTCCTTCTGGCGGTCTCCGGTGAGCTTGCCGAAGAACTCCTTGGTGCCCGATTTGGCGATGGTGCCAAGATGCGAAACAACCTCTTCGGCGCTCATGCCGATGCCGTTGTCGGATACGGTGATCGTGCGCGCAGCCGCGTCGAAGCCAACACGGATCTGCAGTTCCGGATCGTTCTCGAACAGCGCACCATTGTCGAGCGCCTCGAAACGCAGCTTGTCGCAGGCATCCGAAGCATTCGAGATCAGTTCACGCAGGAAGATCTCGCGATTGGAATACAGGGAATGAATCATCAGGTGAAGCAGCTGCTTCACCTCGGCCTGGAACACATGGGTTTGCGCGGTGGCGGTTTGGGACATCCCTTCGACTCCGTAGGTTGATGAACGGAAGGGATATGGACGCTGCCTCGCGGATTTCAAGCCCTGCGGCCTGCACACAATTGCGCCGGCGGAACACCATGGCAAATGCGAACGGGCCCTAGATGTAGCGCACTTCGACCACTTCGATCTCGCGCGGCCCGGCCGGGCTCATGAAGCGCACCACGTCACCCTCGCGCGCCTTGATCAGCGCGCGCGACAGCGGAGCGATCCAGCTGATACGACCATTGCTGGCGTCGGCCTCGTCCACGCCGACGATCTGCCAGGTCTGCTCGGCCTCGCCGTCATGGATGGTGACGGTAGCGCCGAAAAACACCTGATCGTTGCCCGCCTGCAACTCCGGATCAACGACCTCGGCGTTCTCGATGCGCTTGATCAGGAAGCGGATGCGGCGATCGATCTCGCGCAATCGCTTCTTGCCGTAGATGTAGTCGCCGTTCTCCGAGCGATCGCCGTTGCCGGCTGCCCAGGCGACGGTCTCGACCAGCTTGGGACGTTCGCGCTTGACGAGCTGCTCGAGTTCGACGCGCAAGGCGTCATAACCCCTTCGGGTGATGTAGTTCTTGGTACCGGGCGGCAGGCGCACGGCGACAGGGACGTCCTGCTCGTCCTCGTCGCCGTCGCCTTCCCGGGTGAATGCCTTGCTCATCTGCTGCCGTAATGCCGTGAAGAGGGCATCAATGATAGATCGCGTTCTGTGTCATCAACGCGCCATAGTGACCGATGAAGGCCTCGAGCGTATCGGGATCTTCGGACTCGGCCCACTCCTCCAGCTCCACGCGAAAACGCTGTGCGGTCTCATTGCGCATCAAGGCCCCCCTGCCGACGCGCTTGTCGATGACTTCGACGGCGTCGATGGCGGGATAATCGACCACATACAGATCCGGACTGTTGCATACGATCTTCATCATGTTCGTACTCCTTTCACTGTGGTCAGGTGGAACTGCAGCTTCTCCGATGTTACAGGTGGCGCCGGCCAATCCGATTTCAAGGCCGCGACACGCGTCAACAAGCATGTTGTCATCAATCAGTGGCACGCCTACCATAGCAGGCATCAAGGCCAGCCGGACCGTCGCAGCATGCCCGGGCAAGAATCCCAACTCGACGTACTGCGCGACCAACTCGAGGAATTGCGTATCGAGCACCGTGATCTGGATGCCGCCATCGAACGGCTCGAAACCACGCCTGTGGACGATGCCCTGCTGATCCGGCGGCTCAAAAAAAGGAAGCTCGCATTGAAGGATCGCATCGCGGCACTGGAGCGCATCGTCGAACCGGGCGATATCGCCTGAGCGCACCAGGCTGGCATCTAGAAGAACACCAAAAACAAAAAAGGTTCGACGCCAACAGGAGGGAGAGATGTCGCATACCGGCAACGCTGCCAATGGCGGGGATGAAGGTCTTCCCTTCCCGCGTCCCAGAAACATTCCGGCCACCGCCCCTTTCCGCTGGATCGCCCGCGGCATCGGCGACCTGAAAAGCTGCCCGCTGCCAAGCCTGTTCTACGGGTTCTGCTTTGCCGGTATGGGCCTGCTGATGACTTTCGTCTTCGAGCATGCCTACGAGTACGCAATGGCAGTGACCTCGGGCTTCCTCCTGCTGGGCCCGTTCCTCGCGATGGGCCTGTACGAAATCAGCCGCCGTCACGAACGCAACGAGGGCTGTTCGCTCACACCCACGCTCACGGTCTGGAAACGCAATGCCGGCAACATCGGCATCTTCGCCGTGGTGCTCGGTATCGTGTTCATCGTCTGGGCGCGGGCCTCGCTGGTCATCTTCGCGCTGTTCTACACCAGCGAGATGCCTAACCTCTCCGGCTTCCTCAAGCAACTACTGGTCATGGACAACCTGCAGTTCCTTGCGATCTACGCCGGCGTGGGCCTGATCTTCGCCACCGTGGCCTTCGCCTTCAGCGTCTGCTCGCTGCCGCTGATGCTCGACCGCAACCAGGACGCCGTGTCGTCGATGCTCGGCAGCGTCGGTTCGCTGCTCATCAACCCGCTCGCGATGATCGTGTGGGCGGCCATCATAGTCAGTTTCACGGTCGTCGGCTTCCTCACCTTCCACCTCGGACTGGTCGTCCTGATGCCCATTGTCGGCCACGCCACCTGGCACGCCTACCGCGAACTGATCGAGCCGCTCGACGCGTCACACCCGTCCGTTGCCTGAGCCCCTCCGGCAAGATCGAGGACCACCGGCTGATGATCGGATGCTGCCGTAGCCGAATCTACACGCACATCGACGACACGCGCGGTCAGCGGCCCCGACACCCAGAAATAGTCGCAGCAATACTCCCTTCCCGGCCACTCCGCGCCGTGCAGGCCGACACTCGGCGCGTGAGGAAGACCACCATGCACGACCTGCCAGCCATCCAGCCAGGGCGATCCCGCTGCACTCATCCTGGCGTAATCAGCCGATGACGGCTCGAAATTGAAGTCGCCGCACAGCACGGCCCGCTCCGGACGCGGGCGCGGCGCAAACACCGGATTTCCGTCTGCGGTTCGCGGCCTCGCTCCGGCATGCTCCGCAGCCTCCAGTTGCAATGCCTGCAACGCGGCAATCTGCGCCCGGCGCTGGCATGCCGAGTAGTACTCCAGATGGGTGGTCAGCACGCGCAAGGGACCAAGCGGAGAATCCAGCACCACTTCCAGACAGCAACGCGGCATGCCCGGAACCGTCGGATCGGCCGGAAACGGCAGGGCATGACGCAGTATCTGCAGGACCGGCAGCGTTGTCAGCAGCAGGTTGCCGAACTGCCCACGGTCTCCGGCCTCGCCCGGAACGTCGACTGCGGCAGCGAATACCGCCTCATGCTGCGGGAAGGCGCCCGCGAGCGTCGCCACTTCGTCCGCGGGAGAACCCGACAGCGAGGGGAAGCCGCGCGCCACCTCCTGCAGGCAGATCACTTCCGCCGGCCCCAGCGCATCGAGTGCCTGGACCGTGCGCGACAGGTCGACGCGGCCGTCCGCACCCCGCCCCCATTGAATGTTCCAGCTGATGATGCGCATGATGTAGCCTCCTGCATGAATCCTCCGACCCGCCTGCCGAGAACGATACCCCGATGGCGCAGCACCACGCACACGACCACCACGATCACGATCATGCCCACCATCACCACGGCGCGTCCGCGTCCGCCCGGGTGCTGACTGTCGCACTGATGTTCACGCTCGGCTTCGCTGCAGTGGAAGCGCTCGCGGGCTGGTGGTCGGGGTCGCTGGCCTTGCTGTCGGATGCGGGCCACATGGTCACCGACAGCATGTCGCTCGCACTCGCAGCGGTCGCGGCGCGGCTGTCGGCACTTCCGGCGAGCGCAACCCACAGCTATGGCCTGCGGCGTGTCGAGACGCTTGCCGGCCTGCTCAACGGACTGGCCATGCTGGCGGTGGTCGCCATCATCGTGTGGCATGCCGTCGAGCGCCTGCTCGAGCCACGCGCCATCCAGGGCATGGCAGTGATGGTGGTGGCCGCCATCGGCCTCGGCGTGAACCTCGTCGTCGCGTGGATGCTGTCGCGCGGCGAGGCCAACCTCAACACACGTGCCGCCCTGCTGCACGTCATGGGCGACCTGCTCGGCTCCGTCGCGGCGCTGGTGGCAGGGATGGTCATCCATTTCACCGGATGGACGCCCATCGATCCGCTGCTGTCGATGCTGATCTGCGGCCTGATCCTTGCCGCCACGCTGCGCCTGCTGCGCCAGGCGGTACACACCCTGCTCGACGGCGTACCGCCTCGCATCACCCTGCCCGAAGTCGGCACGACCATGGCTTCCGTCGAGGGCGTCACTTCGGTGCACGACCTGCATATCTGGAATCTGGATTCGCGCGAAACGGCACTGTCGGCGCACGTCGTCCTGATGCGCGCCGAAGACTGGCCTGTGGTACTGCCACGCCTGCAGTCCCTGCTCGCCGAGCGTTTCGGCATCGGCCACATCACTTTGCAGCCGGAGCTGGCGCCCCGCCAGATCGTCCATTTCGCGCCGCGTCGGGCGGCGGACTGAGGACGAGCCATCGCGCATGGCCCGGCAATGATCGGCGTTGCACCGCAGACACACCCGGGCACCTCTTCCGGCGAAAAATTTCCTGCGCCGGAAAGGCGTGCCTCCTGTACGTCCTCTACACACCGATCACCTTGATTTTGCTACGTTCGAAGCCTGAAAAGCACGACAAAAGTACTACTAGATATAGTGCGCAAAAGCTTTGTAACATACCGACGGAAGAACCAAGTTATTGTTTTTAAAAGTATTTAAATTTTTGCGAAATACGCCGTCTGCAGCTATGCTTGCGGCTGTCCCGAAACAAACATGGAGCCCCCCGAGATCATGAGCGCCAAGAACTCCGCCCCCGCCGCGATCCGAGCCGACGCCAGCACCTTGAAAGAGCAGGAAATCTGCGCCGAGGTCCTGGTCGAGAAGTACGCCAAGAATGATGAGACCACGATCGCCGAAGTGCGCGCTCGCGTCGCACGCGCCCTCGCAGCAGTCGAGGCCGAAGACAAACGCGCCTTCTGGGAAGCGAAGTTCTTGGAAGCGCAGGAGCATGGCTTCGTGCCGGCCGGACGCATCAACAGCGCCGCCGGTACCACCCTCGCCGCAACCCTGATCAACTGCTTCGTCCAACCGGTTGGCGACTCCGTCACCGAGTCCGTCGATGGTCGCCCGGGCATCTACACCGCGCTGGCCGAAGCCGCCGAGACCATGCGGCGCGGCGGCGGCGTCGGCTACGACTTCTCGTCGATCCGCCCGAAGGGCGCAATGGTCAAGGGCACCCAGTCCAACGCCTCCGGCCCGGTGTCCTACATGCGCGTGTTCGACCGCTCGTGCGAGACGGTCGAATCGGCCGGCGCCCGCCGCGGTGCGCAGATGGGCGTGCTGCGCTGCGACCACCCGGACATCGAGGACTTCATCCACGCCAAGGACCACGGTGACCTCACCAATTTCAACATCTCGCTGGGTGTCACCGACCCGTTCATGAAGGCGGTAGAGAAGGACACCCTCGTCGAACTGGTGCACAAGGCAGAACCCACCGCCGAACTGCGCGAGGCAGGCGCCTACCAGCGCGACGACGGCATGTGGGTGTACCGCAAGGTACGCGCACGCGACCTGTGGGACCAGGTCATGCGCTCGACCTATGACCACGCCGAACCGGGCATCCTGTTCCTCGACCGCATGAACCAGGACAACAACCTGTACTACTGCGAAACCATCGAGGCGACCAATCCCTGCGCCGAACAGCCGCTGCCGCCTTATGGTTGCTGCTGCCTGGGCTCGATCAACCTCACCCCGTTCGTCAAGAATCCGTTCACCGACAAGGCCAGCTTCGATTTCGAAGGCTTCGGCCGGGTCGTCGACGTCTCGGTCCGCATGCTCGACAACGTGCTCGAAGCCACTCACTGGCCGCTCGAAGAGCAGCATCGCGAGGCGCAGAACAAGCGTCGCGTCGGTCTCGGCTTCACCGGTCTGGGTGACGCGCTGATCATGCTGTGCCTGCGCTACGACACTGCCGAGGCCTGCGCCATGGCGACGAAGATCGCCGAGTTCATGCGCAACCGTTCCTATCTGGCCTCCGCCGCTCTGGCCGAAGAGCGTGGCGCCTTCCCGCTGTTCAATGCCGACATGTACCTGTCCGGCGGCAATTTCGCCTCTCGTCTGCCCCACGACATCAAGGACAAGATCCGCAAGCACGGCATCCGTAACTCGCACCTGCTGTCGATCGCGCCGACCGGCACCATCTCGCTGGCCTTTGCGGACAATGCCTCCAACGGCATCGAGCCGCCGTTCTCCTACACCTACACGCGCCGCAAACGCATGGCCGACGGCACCTTCAAGGAGTACGCCGTCGAGGACTATGCCTGGCGCCTGTACAAACACGGCGGCGGCGACGTGAACAATCTGCCGCCCTACTTCGTCACCGCGCTGGAAATCTCGGCCGAGGCACACAAGAACATCGTCGCGGCCGTCGCACCCTACGTTGACACGTCCATCTCGAAGACGGTCAACGTGCCTGCCGACTACCCCTACGCCGACTTCGAGGACCTCTACATGAGCGCCTGGAAGGCCGGTCTCAAGGGGCTTGCCACCTATCGCCCGAACAGCGTGCTGGGCTCGGTCCTGTCGGTGACCCCGACCGAAGAGCAGAAACAGCCGCAGGACGTCGAGATCACCGACGCCAACCGCCGTCTGTCGATCAAGAGCCTGCCGGCCCCGGTGCTGTCCAGCCTGCGCTGGCCCGGCCGCCCCGACATGCCGGACGGCAACATGGCGTGGACCTACATGCTCAACAGCCCGCAGGGCGAGTTCGCGCTGTTCGTCGGCCACATCGAGCGCGACGCCGAAGGCAACTTCACGACCGATGCCAAGGGCCACGACGCCTTCCCGTTCGAAGTGTGGGTGAACGGCGCCGACCAGCCGCGCGGTCTCGGTGCAGTGGCCAAGACGTTGTCGATGGACATGCGCGCCAACGACCGTGGCTGGCTCAAGCTCAAGCTCGATACGCTGGCCCAGACCATTGGCGAGAAGTCCTTCGAGATGCCCTTCCCGCCGCACGGCGAGAAGAAGATGTTCCCGGGCGTGGTCTCGGCCTTCGCCCAGGTCGTGCGCTACCGCTGCGAGAAGCTCAAGGCGCTTGACGGCGACGCCCCGACGCCGGTGCTCGACACGCTGTTCAGCCTGCAGGAACCCAAGACCGGCACCGACGGCACGCTGTCCTGGACGGTCGACATTTCCAACCCGGCCACCAATGAAGACTTCGTGCTGGGCCTGAAGGAAATCACCCTGCCCGACGGCGTCACCCGCCCCTACTCGGTGTGGCTGTCCGGCAACTACCCGCGTGCGCTCGACGGCCTCACGCGCATCCTCGCGCTGGACATGCGGGTGATGGACCCGGCCTGGATCGGCATGAAGCTGCGCAAGCTACTGAGCTATCCGGAACCGCTCGGCGACTTCATGGCCTTCGTCCCGGGCACCCGTCGTCAGCAGAACTTCCCGAGCACGGTCGCCTACATGGCTCGCCTGATCATCCACCGCTACGCCATGCTCGGCGTGCTCGACGAGGAAGGCTTCCCGACCCGCGAAATGGGCATCCTCGAAGCCCCGCACAAGGGCAGCGACCCGGAGGTGATGCAGGGCGGCCTGTGTTCCGAATGCGGCAACCACTCCGTGATCCGCAAGGACGGCTGCGACTTCTGCACTGCCTGCGGGGCGGTAGGGACCTGCGGCTGACCCGCAGCAGCGCCCTCAGCCGGACCGTATCGGACACCCCATAAGCTGCGACTGGGGGTTTACAACACAAGGCCCAACTCCGAAAGGAGTTGGGCCTTGTGTTTTCAATCTTGCGCTGACGCGCACCCTCTGCGCCCCGCCCCATACACCGCCGGCAACGCTCACCCTCCAAGCGGCCAGACCATCAACAGCATAGGCACACCCAGCGCGATGACGATGACGTCCACCGGCAGCCCCATGCGCCAGTAATCGCCGAAGCGGAAACCGCCCGGGCCAAGGATGAGCGTATTGTTCTGGTGGCCGATCGGGGTCAGAAAGGCGCAGGAGGCGCCGACAGCAACCGCCATCAGGAAGGTGTCCGGATTCACACCCAGCTGCAGCGCAGCGCCCAGCGCGATCGGCGCCATCACGGCGGCGGTCGCGGCGTTGTTCATCAGATCGGTCAGCACCATGGTGGTCACCAGAATCACGACCAGACCGATCACCGCGTCACCGCGCGCGAGGTTGTCGAGCAGCAGACGGGCGACCAGATCGGCTGCGCCGGCATCCTGCATCGCGCCGGCCACCGGCAGCAGAGCGGCGAGCAAGACCACCACCGGCCAGTCCACGGCGTGATAGACCTGTGCCGGCGAGACCGTGCGCAGGATCATCGTCGCCAGCACGCCGCCGGCAAAGGCCACCGCCGCCGGCAACCAGCCCAGCGCGGCGACCAGTACCGATACCAGCATCACCAGCGACGCAGCGATGGCCTTGCGGCGGTTCGGGATGTGCAGATCACGGCTGGCCAGTGGCACGCAGCCGAAGTCGGCCGCGAATTCCGCGATCGATTCGGGCGCCCCCTGCATCAGCAGCACGTCACCCTGCCGTATGCGCAGGCTGCGCAAGCGGGTGCGGGCGTCGCGACCTTCGCGCGATACGGCGAGCAGGTTGATGCCGTAGCGCGAACGCAGCTGGATGTCACTCGCACTGCGTCCGATGAAGGCCGACTCTTGGCGCACCACCAGTTCCTGCAGCACGATGTCGTCACTGCGTGGCTTGTCCTCTTCCTCCCCGTCGGCGGCAGAGAGGTCGTCCGCCCCCTTGCCGTCGCCCCCCTCGGCGGCCTGCTCTGCATCCCCGTTATCGGGAGTTCGTGCCTCTTCCAGCTCCAGCCCGAGCCGGGACAGCACGTCCGGCAGATCATCGGCATCCGCCTCGATCACCAGGATATCGCCGGCTTGCACGACACGACCACCGCTGGGCGCCGTCATGCGAACCTCGTTGCGCACCAGACCGACGATCTGCGCATCGGCTTCGTCCAGCTCGCGCTCGATCTCGCGCAGACGCATGCCGTCAGCCTTGCTGCTGGCGGGTACGCGGGCTTCGGTGAAATAGGCCGCCGTGTCGAAGCCTTCCGCGCCAGCATGCTCGCGCCTCGGCACCAGACGCCAGCCGACCAGCGCGATGAACAGCACCCCGACCAGCGTCAGGGGCACGCCGACCCCGCTGAAGGCGAACATGCCGAAGCCCTCCATAGCAGGCTGGTTGGCACGAAAACCGGAGACGATGAGGTTGGGCGGCGTACCGATGAGGGTAGTCGTTCCTCCCAGGATGGAGGCAAAGGCCAACGGCATCAGAACCTTGCCCGGGGGCAGTTCCAGCCGGCCCGCGATCTGCAGCGCCACGGGCATCAGCAGTGCCAGCGCACCGACGTTGTTCATGAAGCCCGACAGTACCGCCGCCAGCAGCGCCAGGGCGCCGATGCTCAGGGTCGGTCCGGCGCTTGCCGGCAGCACGCGGCGCGTCAGGACGTCTACCGCTCCGGACACCTGCAATGCGCGGCTCAGCACCAGCACGCAGGCCACAGTCACCACTGCCGGATGGCCAAAGCCGGCAAACGCTTCGGCCGGCGCCACCAGCCCCCCCAGCACGCAGGCCAGCAGCGCGCCCACCGCCACCATGTCATGCCGCCAGCGCCCCCACAGGAACATGCCGACGGTGGCGACGAGAATGATCAGGATCAGGATCTGATCTGCGGTCATGACGCGTGACTCCGGAACGGTTTACAGCCCGGATTAGAACACGGGCAATCACGGACTGCGGCCGCTGCGCGGATGGCGTAGCATGGCAGCCACATCACGGACGACATGGTCATGCAGGAACGCATCGAGAATATCGAAACCAAACTGATGGGCACGGAGGACCAGCTCGACGAGCTCAACCGCACGGTCTGGCGCCAGCAACAGGAGATCGACCAGCTGCGTCAGCAGTTGCGCCAGCTCGCCCAGCAGGTGAAGACACTGCAGCCGACCGGCTCGAGCCGGCCGGAGGACGAGATTCCTCCTCACTGGTAGAGGTAGTGCACACGTCGGTCCCATTTCATCCCTTTCGGGTGCACGGCCGCCGCCGCGCCTCACACCAACCAGGCCTCACGATCCTTCATGCGGGATCCGGCACGAGACTCCGATGACCGAAAGCTCCCCGCGGCTGCAAGAGGACAGTCTGGTCTACAAGGCCCTGCTCGAATCGACCAAGGCCATTCCATGGCGCATCGACTGGCAGACTCTGAGGTTCACCTATATCGGCCCGCAGATCGAGGAGCTGCTCGGATGGACGCCGGAGAGCTGGATCAGCGTCGATGACTGGGCCGCACGCATGCACCCTGAGGATCGCGACCGCGTTGTCGGGTTCTGTGTCGCTCAGTCGCAGGCCGGCACCGATCATGAAGCGGACTATCGGGCGCTGCGCGCAGACGGCGAGTACGTGTGGATACGTGACGTGGTGCACGTCGTGCGTGCGGCAGACGACGCGGTCGAAGCGCTGATCGGCTTCATGTTCGACATCAGCGAACGCAAACGCACGGAGGAGCAATTGCTGCGGCTGCAACGCGAACTCGAGGACCTCTCGTTCAGGGACGGACTGACCGGCGTATTCAATCGCCGCATGTTCGATACCGTGCTTGCACGGGAGTGGGCCAGCGCACATCGCAACGCCCAGCCACTGACCCTGGTGATGATCGACATCGATCACTTCAAGGAATACAACGATTGTTACGGCCACCTGGCCGGTGACGACTGCCTGCGTCGCGTGGCACAAACGCTCGCCAACACGGCCCAACGCCCACGCGACTTCCTCGCGCGTTTCGGCGGTGAGGAATTCGTACTGATCCTGCCTGAAACCGATGCGGCTGCAGCGCAGACTCTGGCAGAGCGCTTGCGCTCCGCAGTAGTGGAACTGGGCATTCCGCACGCAGGCTCGTCCACCGATCCGTTCGTAACCGTCAGTCTGGGGCTTGGATCCATCATCCCCGACAGCAAAGATGATGATCCACATCAACTGCTGCGGCAGGTTGACCAGTTGCTCTACCGCGCAAAAAGGGATGGCCGCAACCGTATCGAACAGGCAGCCTGAACCTTCCCGCAGATACACGTGCGGTCAGGCACTTTCGAACGCTCACAAGCACCTGACGCTTTCCATCGCGTCGCCGAACACTTAAGCTGCAATCGCATCCAGTGTGCATGACTGGGTGTGCCTCGAATGCGCCAAACAGCTGCCGGACGTCATGTCGCGGACGTGACACGATGCCTTCGGCACGCCCGCACCGGATGCCGCCATGACCTTGAACGCAAATGTTTCAGCATGAAAAAAGGCGCCGGGGTCCTCTTCCTGCTGATCATTGCCGCTGCACTGCTGGCACCGGCATGGGATGTGCCGTATTCCAGCGGCTCACGGCGCGTCGTCACCGTCGGACTCTACGAGAACGCCCCAAAGCTCTACACCGATGCCAACGGCGATCCTGCGGGGCTGTTCGGCGAGCTGCTGGACGCCATCGCCAAGGCTGAAGGCTGGAAGCTCGATTACCGCTCCTGCGACTGGTCACGTTGCCTCGAGCTGCTCGAGAACGGCGAACTGGATCTGATGCCGGATGTCGCGTTTACCGCGGAACGCGCAAAACGCTTCGATTTCCACCGCATTTCCGTGGCAAGCAGCTGGTCACAGATCTACGCCCACCCCTCGCGTCACGTCATGGACCTGTCCGATCTGGACGGTTCGCGCATCGCGCTGCTGCGGGGCGGTGTGCAATTCACCTTCCTGGAGCAATTGCTGGGCAGCGCCAACATCCGCTTCCAACCGGTTACGGTCGATTCGCTGGAACAGGCCTACATGGCCGTCGAGGGTGGCGAAGCCGACGTCGTTGTCACCAACAGCTTCTTTGCAGCGCGCAACGGCTCGCATTATCGGCTGGTGGAGACACCGATCGTGTTCCTGCCGACCATGCTGTATTTCGCCACCGCCCGCAACGCACACCCGGATCTGCTTGAACGCATAGATTTCCATCTGGCGCGCTGGCGGCGGGACAGCGATTCGGTCTATTACCGCGCGCTGCAGTCCGCCATGATCCCTCCTCCCGAGGTACTGATTCCGCGCTGGGTGCAGATGTCGCTCGCAGCGCTGGTGGGCGGACTGCTGTTGCTGGCTGCGGCAAGCATGTTGTTGCGGCGTCAGGTCGAACTGCGTACGCGCCAACTGAGCGAAACGGCCGAAGCACTCCGGTTCGAGCGCGCCAATCTGGAACGTCAGGTGACGGAACGCACGGCCGAACTTCAGCAGGCCAAGGATGAAGCCGAACGCGCCAGCCGCATCAAGAGCGACTTCCTCGCCAACATGAGCCATGAGATCCGCACGCCCATGAACGCCATCCTGGGCATGCAGCATCTGGCATTGAAAGGCGAAATGGCTCCACAAATTCGCAGCTACCTGAACAAGGCTCAAGGGGCGGCGCAATCGATGCTGGGCATCATCAACGACATTCTCGACATCTCCAAGATCGAGTCCGGCAAGCTTGAACTCGAACAAGTGGAGTTCACACTCGAGCACATCCTCGAACAACTCGTCGACACCGTCGGCTTCCAGGCAGGGCAGAAAGGGATCGAATTCCTCATTCACTGTGACCCGTCCATCCCGCAGCGACTTCTGGGTGACCCGTTGCGACTCGGACAGGTCCTGCTCAACCTGTGCAGCAATGCAATCAAGTTCACCGAGCGCGGCGAGGTCGAATTGGCTTTCCAGCGCCTCGGCAATCACGGCAGAAGTCTCACGCTGCGGGTCAGCGTGCGGGATTCCGGCATCGGCATGAGCCGGGAGGCCCAGCAGCATCTGTTCGAGAAATTCTCACAGGCAGACCAGAGCACCACCCGCCGTTTTGGCGGTACCGGTCTGGGGCTGGCCATCAGTCGCACGCTGGTGGAAATGATGGGAGGGCGCATCTGGGTCGAGGATTCCGCGCCGGGCGCAGGCACGACGATGTGCTTCACGGTGGAGCTCGGTTTTGCTCCTGCGGCCGAACCACTCCAGCGACAACTGTTCGACCAGATTGGTCCGCAGTTGCGTGGCGTCCGTGTGCTGGTGGTTGACGACAACGATGCATCACGCAAGATCCTCAGCGAGTTGCTGAGTTTCTTCCGGCTCGATGTCGGTACCGCCAGCAGCGGCGCAGAAGCCGTCTCCGCAGTTCGGGACGCAACCCTGCCATGGGATCTGATCCTGATGGACTCGCACATGCCCGACATGCAGGGTGACGAGGCGGCACGCCGCATCCTGACGGACATGCGGGTCGAATCGCGTCCGCGCATCGTGATGATGGCCGCCCACGGACGCGAGGAAGTCATCCGGCTGTCCGAACAGCCCGGCGTGGACGGTTTCCTGATCAAGCCGGCATCTCCTTCGACACTGCTCGACACCATCCTCAGCGTGACCGGTCGCGGCCGCATCACCCGCCCCCCGGATGGCTCGCCACGCCCCCCCGAGCTGAGCGCGCCGGGCCGGCTGGCGGGCGCGCGTATCCTGCTCGTCGAGGACAACGCCATCAACCGCGAATTCGCCACTGAACTGTTGCGCAGCGAAGGCATCGAAGTCGATGCAGCGCCCGACGGTGCGGTTGCAGTCGAGAAGGTCAGGAAGCATGACTACGACGCCGTACTGATGGACATCCAGATGCCGCTCATGAGCGGTCTCGAGGCCACGCGCAAGATCCGCTCACTCGGCCGGGAACCCGGCCTGGAACATCTGTCCCGCCTGCCCATCATCGCCATGACCGCACTGGCGATGAGCAGCGATGCCGAGGTCTCCAGTGCGGCCGGCATGAATGACCATGTCACGAAGCCGATTTCGCCAGACCGTCTGATGACCGTCCTGCAGCACTGGATATGCCCCGATGCGGAGGCCGCCCCCAGTCTTGCCGGCAGCCCGCGTGGCGGCAGCACGATCCCCGCCGAATTTCTAAGGCTGCAGACCCTCGACGCGCGGGAAGGCCTGCGACGCATCGGCGGGAAGCCTGAGGCCTACCTGCGCCAGCTGCAGCGTTTCCGCGAGCATTACGCCAATGCCATCGCCGAACTGCGTCAGCTCCTGTCGCAAGGACCACGCCAGGCCGAAGCCTTCTGCCACGCATCGAAGGGGGTCAGCGGCAACGTCGGCGCGACGGCACTGCACCAGCACCTGGACGAGATCGACTCCCTCCTGAGGCAGGGTCACACGCCGGCACCTGCGCTGCTGGAGCATGCGGAATCCTGTCTGCGCGAAACGATGGACGAAATCGACGCCCTGCTCGCCACGCACGCACCGCCCGCATCAGCGCACGGCAAGCCGCTCTCGGCCGATGCACGGGTAGCTTTGCTTGAAAGGCTGCGATCCGCTCTCGAGAACGACCTGGGGGCTGCCGAACCCATCGTCGCCGAACTTTGTGCCGGGCTGCGTGGCACCCCCTTCGCGGACGCAGCCGAAGCGCTGCACGAACGCCTTGACGTTTTCGACATCGACGGCGCACTCTCGGCGCTCGCCGAGCTTCACGACAACGGTCGGACAAGCCCCGAGCATGATGACTCCAACGCCTCCCGATAGCCGGCCTCGCCTCCTCATCGTCGACGACGTGCCCGAGAACCTGCACGCGCTGATGACCGTGCTGCGCGACGACTACGCCATTCTTGCCGCCACCAGCGGCGAAAAGGCGCTCGAGCTGGCAAAGCGACAGCCGCAGCCTGATCTCGTGCTGCTCGACATTCGCATGCCAGGCATGGATGGCCATGCGGTGCTGTCCGCGCTCAGGCTCGATCCGGGCACCGCCGACATACCGGTGATTTTCGTCACCTCCCTGTCCGAAGCCGTCGACGAATCGCGCGGCATCGCCATGGGTGCGGCGGACTACATCAGCAAGCCGGTCAATCCCGACCTGCTTCGCCTGCGCGTGCGCAACCATCTGGAGCTGCGCAACTTCCGCCGCAACCCGGTGCTGTTCGATATCAGCACACCCGCCTATCGTGACGAATCCCCGCTGGTACTGGTCGTCGACGACGTGCCGGAGAACGTGCACGAGCTTCTCGGGGCGCTGCGGGATGAATACCGTGTGCAGGTTGCCTGCAACGGCGAGCGTGCGCTGGAAATCGTCACCGGCCCGACGCCGCCCGATCTGGTCCTGCTTGATGTCGTCATGCCCGGCATGGACGGTTACGAGGTATGCCGGCGCATCAAGGAAACCCCGCTGGGGTCGAGACTTCCGGTGATCTTCGTCACCGTCATAGACGCCGCGCAGCACAAGGTGCGTGGTTTCGAACTGGGCGCAGCCGACTACATCACCAAGCCCTTCGACATCGATGAAGTACGGGCACGCATCCGTCACCATCTCGAACTGTCCCGGCTGCGCCGCTTCCTCGAAGACCTGCTGTCGCAGCGTACCGCCATGCTGCAGGTCAGCGAGGAGAAATACCGTAACCTCGTGCACCGCGACGCCCTCACCGGCCTGGCCAATCGCGTGCTGTTTGCCGAACTGCTGCAACATGCCGTGCGCCATGCCGAGCGCAAGGGTTTGAAGTTCGCACTGCTGCTGCTCGACCTGGACAACTTCACGACCATCAACGAGAGCCTCGGCCACAGCGTCGGCGACCAGCTGCTGATCGAGGTGGCGCGTCGCCTCGAGGCAGTCGTGCCGGGTGGCGACATGCTGGCGCGTGTCGGTGGCGACGAATTCGACGTACTGATCGAATTGCACGAAGGCACACCATTGCCCGATCTGCGCGCCCAGCAACTTCTCGATGCACTGCGCGAGCCGTTCTCCGTCGGCGGCAAGACGATCTACGCCAACGCCAGCATCGGCATTGCGATCTACCCCAGCGACGCCACCGACGCGGAAACGCTGCAAAGCAATGCCAACGCGGCCCTGCATCAGGCCAAGGTGCAGGGCCGCGGCATCATGCGCTACTTCTCACCCGACATGTCGGTGCGCGCACGCACGCGTTTGGCGCTGGAAGCAGACCTGCGCCAGGCCATCGAACGCGGCGACCTGCGCCTGCACTATCAACCGCAGATCGAACTGGCGACCGGCCGCATCACCGGCCTCGAAGCGCTGGTGCGCTGGACACATCCGGAGCGCGGGCTGATTGCGCCGTCCGAGTTCATCCCGTTTGCCGAAGAGAACGGCATGATCGTACCGATCGGAGCGTGGGTCGTGCGTGAAGCCTGTCGCCAGGTGCGGGCCTGGATCGACAGCGGGATCGAGGTGCCGCGCGTAGCCGTTAACGTCTCGGCCATCGAACTGACGCGCGGCCGGCTGTTCGACACCTGGAGTGCGATGCTGGACGAATTCGGCGTACCGGCCGAATGCGTCGAACTGGAACTGACCGAAACCGCCGTCATCGCCGATCGCGCGCACTCCTTCGAGACACTCAGCAGGCTGAAGTCGCTCGGCCTGCACATCGCCATCGATGACTTCGGAACGGGCTACTCCTCGCTCGGCTACCTGCAGCAGCTGGCCGTCGACAAGCTCAAGGTGGACATGTCGTTCGTCGCCGACATGACCAGCAACGCCGGCAAGGCCTCCATCGTGAAGGCCATCATCGCCCTGGGCCACAGCCTCGGCCTGTCGATCGTGGCCGAGGGCGTCGAGACCATCGGGCAGGCCCGGCATCTGCATGCGCTGCAATGCGACATCATTCAGGGCTTCCTGATCAGTCAGCCCCTGCCCAGCGAAGAAATCCTGCACTTCATGGCCGAGTTCACGCCGTTGCGGATCGAGCACTGATCCTCAGAGCCAGCAGTTGATGGCCGGTCCGTCTCAGGCGTCGGCGCGCAAGCCCACCGGCAGCGGATGCCCCATCACTTCGCCCACGCAGACCGACCGGCCGGCGCTCCAGTCGGCCGAGAACACCATCGCATCGCGCGGGAACAGCATCACCACCGTCGAGCCGAGCAGGAAGCGGCCCATCTCCTCGCCACGGCGCAGCACCACTTCGCCCTCGCCGTACTGCCACTCACGCAGCGTCCCGGTGCGTGGCGGATTGACCACGCCATGCCATGCCGTCGCCATGCTGCCGACGATGGTGGCACCGACCAGCACCATCGCGAACGGCCCGGCCTCACCTTCGAAGATGCACACCACGCGCTCGTTGCGCGCGAACAGTCCCGGCACCGCGCGCGCGGTGAGCGGATTGACCGAAAACAGCTCGCCCGGCACATGGATCATGCGACGCAGTTCGCCGTCGCACGGCATGTGGATGCGATGGTAGTCGCGCGGACTCAGATACAGCGTCGCGAAGCTTCCGCCGGCAAAGATCTCGGCCAGCTCGCGACGCCCGGCCAGCAGCGCAGTGGCGGTGTAGTCGTGCCCCTTGGCCTGGATCAGGCGTTCGCCATCGAGCGGGCCGCACTGGCTGATCGCGCCATCGACCGGACATACCAGGCCCTGCGGCGCGAGCGGTCGCGCACCGTCGCGCAAGGGACGGGTGAAGAAGTCGTTGAAGGTCGCATAGCTGTGGATGTCCGGCTCTGCCGCCTCCTGCATGTTGACGCCGTAGCGACGCACGAACCAGTCGATCACGGCCGCCGTGGCCCGCCCGCCGCGCAGACCGGCCAGACGGCCGGCGAGGACGGTAAGGGCGCGCTTGGGCAACAGGTACTGCGGCAGGACGGCAAGACGGTCGGACAAGGACAGCTCCGGAAACATGTATCGGGCGGCGATTATAGCGCCCTGTGCGCGGCGGTTCGGCCCGCCAACGAATCGTTGCATCTCAGATACCACGAATCATGATACGCTAAACGCATTCTTCCCGACGCGAGCAGCCATGCAACTGAACCGTTTCACCGACTACGGACTGCGCGTGCTGATGTACCTGCACGCACTTGGACCCGCAGAACGCGTGACCACCCAGCACATCGCCGATCGCTTCGAAATCCCCGTCAATCATCTCAACAAGGTCGTCGCCCGGCTGGCCAGCCTTGGCTGGATCTCGGCCCGCTCCGGACGCAACGGCGGTATCCGCATGGCCGAGCAGGCGCAACCGCTGCTGCTTGGCGACGTGTTGCGCGAGCTCGAAGGACACCCTTCCCTGATCAACTGCGCCGAACCGCCCTGCGGGCTGATTGGCGCATGCCGCCTGAAAGCCGCCCTCGACCAAGGCCGCGACGAGTTCTATCGCAACATGAACCGCCACAGCCTGCCCGAACTGGCTGCCGGTGCAACCGCCACACGCCTCCGCGAGATGCACCAGTTCAGGCCCCTCCCGCTCGGCCTGCACGGCTGACCCCTCCCTCAACCTCACACACGGAGTCCAGATGCTTTCCCCCTCCTCCCGCGATCTCATTCATGCCTCGGTACCGGTGCTGCGCCAACACGGTGAAGCCATCACCCGCTGCTTCTACAGCCGTCTGTTCGATCGCCACCCGGACCTGCGCAACCTGTTCAACATGGGTAATCAGCAATCCGGCGCACAGCAGCAGTCGCTCGCCAGCGCGCTGTATGCCTACGCCGCCAACATCGACAATCAGGCTGCGCTGGCACCGGTGGTGAGTCGCATCGTGCACAAGCATGTCAGCCTCGGCGTGCGCGCCGAACACTACCCGATCGTGGGTGAGAACCTCCTCGCGGCCATCGGCGAAACGCTGGGCGACGCCGCCACTCCTGAACTGATCGATGCCTGGGGCGAGGCCTACGGACTGCTGGCTGGTGCGCTGATCGCCGAGGAAGCACGCATGTACCGCGACAACGGCATCGAGCCCGGACAGTTCATCCCGTTGCGCGTGGCACGCAAGGTGACCGAGAGCGCCACCGTGACTTCCTTCTGGCTCGAAGCGCTCGACGGTGGCAGCCTGCCGCCGTTCCAGCCCGGGCAGTACATCAGTGTTGCGCTCCACGTTGATGCGCTCGGCCTGCGCCAGGCGCGCCAGTACAGTCTGTCGCAATCCTCACGCAACGACAGCTGGCGCATCAGCGTCAAACGCGAGGCAGCCGGCTCGGTCTCCGGCGTGCTGCACGACGAAGTAGAAGTCGGCGACCTCCTCGAAGTGAGCGTGCCGTGCGGCGACTTCGTGCTCGACGAGCACGCCGAAGAGCGTCTGGTGCTGATCGCTGCCGGGATCGGCATCACTCCCCTGCTGTCGATGCTGCACACCAGCCAGGATCGCTGGCCGCAACGCCCGGTCACGCTGCTCTACGCCACGCGTGACGGCGATCACCACCCGATGAAGGACGAGATCGACACGCTTGCCCGTGACAACCCGTCCATCCGTACGGTGGTCTGGTACGAAGCACCGCGGGCGGAGGACCGTCCGGGTACCGATTTCACGCACACCGGACGCATCGAACTCGGTGCCGTCGATGGCACGCTGCTGCCGGCTGACGGCCGCTACTACGTGTGCGGCCCCGAGGCATTCATGCAGCAACAGCGCGCGGCATTGCGTGCGCGAGGCATCGACGGTGCGCGCATCCAGTGCGAGGTGTTCGGCCCCTCGCTGGTCGGCCATCTGAACTGAGCGGTCGCGGGACACGCCATGAATGCATTGAGAGACTGGTTCACCGCCTTTCTTCCCGCCCGCAGCACGGCCGATCGCAGCGAACGGATCCGTGCATGCTTCGGCGCACTGCTCGGCATCTTCGTGACCGGCATCACCAGCTACTGGCTGATCGGCAACACGCCCCAGCTGCCGATGCTGATCGCGCCACTCGGCGCCTCGGCCGTGCTGCTGTTCGCCGTGCCCAGCGGTCCGCTCGCCCAGCCCTGGTCCATCGTCGGCGGCAACACGCTGTCAGCGGTGGTGGGCGTGACCGCGCTGATGCTGTTCGACGACCTCGCCGTGGCAGCCGCCTTGGGGGTCGGAGGGGCAATAGGCGTGATGTTCCTGACCCGCAGCCTGCATCCGCCGGGCGGCGCGGTGGCACTGGCGACGGTGCTGGGCGGCGATGCGGTGCTGCAACAGGGCTATTACTGGGCATTGGTGCCGGTCGGTCTCGAGTCGTCCTTGCTGCTCCTGGTCGGCCTGGTCTACAACAATCTGACCGGACGTCGTTATCCGCCGTTGCCGGCTGGTCCGCGTCCCAACCCGCACAAGACCGCCGATGCGGCACCAGACGAACGGCTGGGCTTCACCCAGGGCGATCTGGAGAAGGTGCTGGAACGCTACAAGCAGGTCCTTGACGTCAGCCCAAGCGACCTCAAGACCATCCTCCAGCAGACCGAGCTGGAATCCTGGCGCCGGCGCATGGGCGAGATCCTGTGCCGCGACATCATGTCGCGCGACCTCGTCACCGCAGGCACCGACATGCCGCTGGTGGAAGCTTGGTCGCACATGCACGAGCACCGCATCCAGGCCCTGCCGGTAGTCGATGAGGCGGGAGACATCATCGGCATCGTGACGCAGGTCGATCTGCTCGAACACGCGGGCCTGGACGGATCGCCCGACGTACATGCCAAGCTCAACGGCCTGCTCGAACGCAGCGGCGTGCCGGGCGCCGGTTGCGTCGGCGACATCATGACCAGCCCGGTCGAAACCGCCCACGCCGACGATCACATCGCGGTGCTGGTTCCCAAGCTCGCCGGCGGCGGGCGGCATCACATTCCGGTCGTAGATGAAGGCAGACATCTGGTCGGCATCGTGACCCAGACCGACCTCGTCGCCGCGCTCTATCACGGCGAGACCCCACAAGGCTGAACATCCCCACAAGGAGGACACCATGAGCCACGAAGAAGCCAACACCACCCCGATGACCGATGCCGAGCTGGCCGAGCTGTTCAACACGCTGCTCGAATGCGAGCGCGCCGGCGTCAAGGTACTGACCGAGTACGAGAAGGACTTCACCGGCAACGAGCAGGCCGTCGAGCTGGTCGTCGCCTCGCGCCACGACGAGGGCAAGTACTGCCGGCTGATGTTCGACTACCTGCGCGAACTCGGCGCCGACATCAGCAAGAACACCGGCTCCTTCGCCGAGAAGGCGCTGGCCGTCGAGGGCAAGGCCGAACGCCTGGCCTTCCTCAACCGCGGGCAGGGCTGGGTGGCCCGCGAAGTGGCCAAGGCCCTGCCGCGCGTGCCGTATGCCCACATGCGCGAAGGCCTGCAGGAAATGCTCGAAACTCACCGCGACAATATCGGCCGCACCGAGGCGCTGATCGAGAAGCTCTGACAAGCTGCCCCGGCGGCGGCGGCGCGCGGCGCCATGCTATGCTTCGCGCCGCGCGCCGGTGGTGGAATTGGTAGACACGCTGGATTTAGGTTCCAGTGCCGCAAGGCGTGGGGGTTCGAGTCCCTTCCGGCGCACCATGCCTTCCTCCGCACCCTCTTGCGGACTATATCTAAAGTAATAGATAATGGCCTCCAAGACGGCTTGGCTGGCTGTTCTTGTGCGACCTCCTCCCGCACCTGGACAACCTGCCCGTACCGGCTCTCTCTCCTTCCCGCTACGGCCCAATTCCCCACCCCCGGCCGCTAGCCTCCATGGGAAGGATTGTTCAGGCGGCCCTTGTGGCCGCCTTTTTTTTCATCCAGATCAAATACCGCTGCTTCCCGTGATGGAACAATGCCGGACACGCAATCATCCGGATGTCGATCATGCTGCTGCCGCTCGCCCCCGTTTCCGCCCTGCTGCGCGCACTGCCCGATCAGGCCCATGCCCGCCTGCTCAGCGCCACGCTCAATCACCTGATGCAAGGCCAGCAGTTTGCGGTCGGGCTGCTTGAACTCGAAGGGCAGCGTATCTGCCTCGCCGTCACCGACGCTGGCCGTGCGCCGGTCTTCCTGGTTCGCAACGGCCATGTGGTGGCCAGCGGCGAGCCCGGCTGGGACGTCCGAATCGCCGGACGGCTGGAGGATTTTGCCTTGCTGGCGAGCCGTCGCGAGGACCCCGACACCCTGTTCTTCCAGCGTCGGCTGTCAATCGAAGGGGACACCGCGACCGGGCTGCACCTGAAGAACCTGCTCGACGCACTGGAGTTCGATCTGGACGGACACTGCGAAGCCGTACTCGGCCCGCGCGCAGGCAACGTGGCCGCCGCCCTGGCGCGCGGCGTCCACGCCCGGCTTCCAGCCATCCGCTTTTCGTAACGGCGAGCACTGCAGCGCCGGAGATCCTGACGGGCACCTGCAGTGCCGCCATCGGGCTTGATTGCCATGATTGCGGCTTCGGTACTACCCCCCCTGCGCTCCAGCCGCTCCGCCTATCCTCGCTGAGTCACGCGAAGGTCGCACCGCCATCGGCCAGCGCATGCCACTCCATGCCCGGACGACCGTACCAGTAGCCGTTGCACCACTGGCCATCGGGTTGTGCCGCCTGCAGGGTGGCAAGCGCATCGCCGTCGGCAATGCCGTCGACAGCGGCCCGGAAGGCACGCACGGCATCGGCCGTCAGTGCCGGCGAGTGCGGCGAGATCCGTACCACATCGACGCCAAGCTCACGCATCTGCGGCACTTCCGCAACCAGGTTGGCAAGGCTCGCGGACTGCGTCTGTATGCCGTTGATGGTCAGGAAGGATGCGCCCTCACGCGTCCGCATCAGCCGCCCTTCCGGATCATCCCCGCAGCACAAGCCGCATTCGTCCTTCGGCCGACCGCGCGTGCGCGCCGTGAAGCAGCGCGCCGAAAATGCGAGCGGCAGACGACCGAAGCCGAACACCTCCGTCTCGACGCCATCCGGCCTGGCACGCTGTATGTCCCCGAGGGTCTCGCGCGACAGCTCCACCGGCATCACCCATCGGCTGGCGCCGAGACCGGTCAGCCAGTCCAGCGTGGCGGGGTTGTAGGTATTCAGGTGCGGGCCGGCGACAAAGGGCACTCCGGCCTCGCTTGCCAGCGCGACCATTGCCATGTCGTTGGCTTCGACCGCGAAACGGCCGTTCGCCGCGATGTGGCGCAGCCCTGCCAGTTCCGACTCGGCCTCGACCAGCGCCAGTGAGGACAGCACCACTTCCTTTCCCGCATCGGCCAGCCGTGCACCGATCCCGACCCAGTCGTCGAGCCGCAGTGCCCGGCGCTTGGAGCACACCGTCTCGCCCAGATAAACGACATCGACCGGCAGCTGCGCGACCTCGTCATAGAACGCCAGCGTCTTTTCACGTGGCCAGAAGTACAGCAGCGGGCCCAGGGAAATCCTCATGTCATCCGTCCTCATTACCAGGCCCGGTCGAGTGCGCCGAGCGTATGGATGTGACCTTCCGAGACGCGGTCAAGCGCATCGACCCAGGCCGTGCGCGGCGCGAAGCGGTCCGGCCCGGCGACACAGGCATCCAGTGCCTCGCGCAGGACGCGCGTGACCTGCGCGACATAGGCCGGGCTGCGCTGACGCCCCTCCACCTTGATCGCACTGACACCGGCTGCCAGCAGATCCGGCAGCATCGACAGCACGGACAGGCTGGTCGGCTCTTCCAGCGCATAGCCGATCTCGCCCTCGACCTCG